>JAZGAA010000057.1:0-2134 GCA_036444215.1 Minisyncoccota bacterium | reverse complement strand
TCTTTTCCCTTTTGCAATTCTTCATCGATAAATGCACGGGCAACTTCATGAACAACCCGGTACCCGAGTTGTTCAAGTCCGCCTATAACAGCGCTTTTGCCGGAACACGGCGCTCCGGTTATGACATGCCAGTTGGTAATGCGCATGGGGATACTTTTTGTAATAAAATCGTTTTACGATTTTATTACAGGAAAAAATTGTGGATTACCACCTTTAATTTTAAAACCTAAAAGGAAGGATTTTCAGTTTTAAGAAAAATGGTTCAGCAAAGGCTTTAATAAATGTTAAAAGATGCGAAATATAGGTTTTCAATCGGCTTGTCTGTATGTTTATTTATTATTTTTAAATACGCGTTTTTGATGGCTGCAAAATCCCTCTGTTTAACCCATTCTTCCATCTTTCTTTGTTCAATATGTATTAAAAAATCATCGTTTATCTTTTTCATTTTTCGCTTCAGATCCCTGCGTTGTTCCACCTTTTCGTACGGGATGGCCATTTCTAATTTTAATATATTATGCCCGCCGATATTTGAGATAACCATGCTTTTCACATAGCGGGCATATTCATTTTTCTTTTTGGTTTTTGTTGGTCTCAATGATAATTTCGATATAGTAATTTCTTCCTTATAGTGATTCAGAACTCCTGCACCTAAAACCAGCAATCCGACGACGACGATCGCTATCAAGCTCTTAAGATAAACATTGTCACCCACAACTTCCCTCCATTTCTTCAAATTTGAGTCTGCTTCATGAATAGGGCAAAAAGGGGATGCTTTTCAAGGGCTGCGCGCTTTTTTCAGGGGCTAATAGGCCGGTTTTTTGCGAAAAAACACGTCTCCGGATGAAAATAGGCGGGTTTCCCTGTTTTCTTAACCTAGCAGCCCAGCTACCTTATTCCGCGCTGCGGACCTTAAGCCGGTGGCTTTGCGTCACAACCTTTCGGCAGGTTTGCCCTTCAGCCAAACAAATAGATACTTATTTTATCGGCGTTTTATTTACAAAGTTTAGTTTTTTTTAAATCAAGCTATGGGCGAATTGTTCGAATTTTTTCAAATCGAACTTATTTGCGATAACATCTTCTTTGATTATTTGTAAAGCTTTCAGCGGGTCCATGGCACTTCTGTAAGGGCGGTCGCCACTGCTTTATATACAGACCAGATACAATAGAAGTCTCCTAAGAAGTCTCCTAAAAGCAAGGCTCGATTTTATAGTAAAAAATACGGATACAAATTAGCTGATAAGGGGATAAGTATAACAAATTACTAATAAAAATATGGCTGAACCTTAAATAAGAACCACTTGAATCATTAAAAAAGGGCTCACAGTCTTTAACAACTGTGAGCCCTTATATTTTCTGGTGGGCGGTACTGGGATTGAACCAGTGACTTCTACCGTGTGAATGTAGCACTCTCCCGCTGAGTTAACCGCCCTTTAGAACGGTCTGTCAACCATTTCTTTCAGTTCTTTGCCGACCTTGAAAAAAGGTAATTTTTTGGAAGGTACATTTATTTGTACACCGGTTTTCGGGTTGCGGCCAATATACGGCTTATAGTTTTTTACGGTAAAGCTGCCAAAACCCCTGATTTCCACACGCTCACCTTGTGAAAGCGTCTCCTTGATGGTGTCAAAAAACGTATCGACAACTTTTTCAGCATTCTTTCTGTTTAAAGCGGCTTTATTCTTAATAGCAATGATTAGTTCTGATCGGTTCATGAAGACTCCTTTTCTTTACCAAATATCATTTAATCTTTTAGGGAGCGTCAGTATTGTTTATATATAGAAGGTTGGAATCTTTTAAGTCAAGTTTTTTTTCTTAGTCAAAGCACCTCGGTGCTTTAAACGTTGCGCTTGCAACCGGGTGCTATAGCGGATTCCATAAATATGTTCCGATTGATTGATTTCCTTTACTATTTTTAGTATGCTGGCGGCTGAAACGGAACGTTTTGCAAAGGTCTCAAGGTATCGAGAACACAAAGATGTATAATCAAGAGGGGATTTCCGCGGGGAGGTTCCCAAGTGATTCGATTTCATCAGGTGTTGGGAGGTCTTTTAAATCTTTGAGGTCAAAGACTTCCAGAAACTGCTTGGTGGTCGCATAAATAAGAGGTCGCCCGGGAATCTGCTTGCGGCCCAGT
>JAZGAA010000056.1:0-4632 GCA_036444215.1 Minisyncoccota bacterium | reverse complement strand
CAGAGGTTGTGGTTGCGGTTTCTATATCTATCAAACTTGATTCCCTGACCAATCTTTGAATTGTCTGAATAACAAAATTTAGCTGGTTGGATACTTCATTGGAAGTTGATTCTCTTGTTTGGACTTTCAAGACGTTGGTCAAAACCCCGGTCATTAAAGCGGCTGCCGCTCCGACAATAGCGATATACATCAACAATTCAACCAAAGAAAATCCTTTTTGAGATTGCTTGTTCATACAATAAAATTATACCACACTTTAATTTAAAAAAATGTTAATAACATAAAATAACTATCTAATTGCGCTGTTTACTTTTTATTGCCCTAAACAACCACTTACCCAATTCAATTGCAATTATATTAAATAAACCAAAACCAACAACTCCCAAAATCCAAACAAATGGCAAAGAAACTGTATTTAATAAATTTTGAAACGGCGTGAAATAAATTGCCGTAAACATCAAGAATAAACCAATACCAACACCAACAATCAAATATTTATTGGAAAAAATATTGTAGCGAAAAATGTTTTCTTCAAGATTTCTTACGGAAAAGATTAAAAACAAAGTATAAAAACCAAAAGCTGCAAAAATAAAAGTTCTTACTAAATCGCCTTCAAAACCCCGTCTTAAAAGCCAAACATACATGACAAAAAGTAAAATACTGGTTAATGTGCCAATAATAAAAATCAAAAATTTCATTCGTTTATCAAAAAGACCCTTTCTTAAATGGCTAACACGTTGAACCTCAGAAGTTTTTTGATTTTCAAAAGCTAATGCAACGGCTGGAAAACTATCAGAAAAGAAATTAACCCAAAGAATCTGCAAGGCATTCAAAGGCAGAACCAGTCCCATTAAAAGCGCGCCACCAATTAAAAATAATTCATCTAAAACATTTGAAAATAAATAAACTATCACTTTTTTGATGTTATGCGATATTTTTCTCCCCTCTTCCACTGCCGCCACAATAGTTTCAAAATTATTATCCAAAATAATCAAATCAGCCACCCCTTTGGCAACATCAGTGCCTGAACCAACTGCCACTCCAATATCCGCCTGCCTTAAACTTGGAGCGTCATTAACGCCGTCTCCGGTCATTGCTACTATTTCATCGCACTCCTGATAAGCTTTGACGATTCTTACTTTTCCTTCCGGCGTTATTCGTGAAAAAACTTTAATCATTGGCAAACGCCTTTTTAATTCTTCGTCAGAAAAAATATCCAAATCAAACCCATTAATAACGCTGCTGTTATCAATTTCAAAACCAATTTCTCTGGCTACTGCTTCGGCCGTGCCTTGATGGTCACCGGTAACAATCACTGTTTTAACTCCGGCTTGTTTTATTTCTTCAATTACTTTTTTTATATTTGGCCGAATGGGGTCCCGAAAAGTAATCAAACCCCAAAAACAAAGGTCTTTAAAAACTTGTTGCTCTTTTTCTCCTTTCTTGACTGCCAAAGATTTAAATTCTTCAATATTTTTTACTGGTTTTGTTGCAACGCCTAAAACCCGCTCACCGTTGGAAGCGGCCTGGTTAATTGCCGTTAAAATTTCCTGGTATTGTTCCTTGGTAATCTTTTTGCCGTTTGGAAATTTTGAAGAAAAATCCAAAAGAGTTTCAGGAGCCCCAAAAAAATTAAGAAAATATTTACCTACTAATTTTTGTTTTGAAGCGCTATCTTTAGAAAAATATTCTAAAAGACCTGCCGAGAATTTATTAGTCGCATTAAAAGGCAAAAAACTAAGAAGTTTGGTTTTTTGCTGAAGTTTTGGAAGTGAAATTCCTATTTGGCCGGCTTTTTTCACTAAAGACGTTTCCAGATGCCGACCATTAACGCGCCATTTCTCAGGCAAATCTTCAGGATTTTCTATAATCACTTCACTATTCAACACGGCTAATTCTAAAATAAATTTCTGAGAGCGATTTAATTTGTCGGAAGTCGGACTTCCGATTTTTTTAGTCTCTGAAATAAATAATTCATCAGCTGTAATTACTTTGGATAAATCCATTTTAGCTTGAGTTAATGTGCCTGTTTTATCGGTTAAAATCACTGTTGTGCTTCCCAAAGTTTCAGCTGCTAATAACTTTCTAACAATCCCATTCTTTTTAGCTAATCTCTGAACGCCGGTAGCTAAAATTACAGTTAAAGCAATCGGCAATCCTTCAGGTATCGCTGAAACCATAATAGCTACTGAAATGAAAAACATTTCCAGAAAAGAATAATCAACCATTAAGCCAATAACAAAAATAGCTAAAGTTAAAACAACCAATACCAAACTAGCTTTCCAGGAAAATTTTTTAATAGCGTTTTGAAGCGGGGTTCTTTCCTGTTTTGTTACGCTTACCAAAGCAGCAATTTTACCCAATTCCGTATCTTTGCCGGTAGCGCAAACAACTGCCATTCCTACTCCCTGATTTACCAAAGTTCCTCCAAAAACCATTGATTTTCGGTCAGCTAAAACCGTGCTTAAGTCAATTGGCTCAACTGATTTGGTATCTGGTAATGATTCGCCGGTTAAAACAGATTCATCCACCATTAAATCATTAGCTGAAATAATACGGCTGTCAGCCGGCACTCTGTCGCCTTGGGATAAATGGATAATGTCGCCGAGCACCAATTCTTTAGCATCAATCTCAGATTCTTTCTTGCTGCGGATGACCTTGGCCCGCTCTTTAAGGTAAGTTTTAAGATGAGCCAAAGCTTCCTCGGCCTTATTCTCCTGATAAAATCCCAAAACGCTATTAACAATAACAGCGGCAAAAATTATTATTGAATCACCGGCTCGTTCTAAAAATAAAGTAATTACTCCGGCAATCAATAAAATAAAAATCAAAGGGCTTTGGAATTGCCTTAAAAGAATTCTTAATTTAGGAATTCGTTTTTGGAACTCTAAAATATTAGAGCCAAAAATTTTCAAACGCCTTTTAACTTCCTCGTCAACTAATCCATCCTGGCTGGTTTCTAAAATTTCCAAAACTTCTTCGCTCTGCAAAGACCAAAAGGGAGTTTTAAGAACATCTTTGTTTTCTATCATAGCGGAAGCGGGAGGATTCGAACCTCCGAGACCATTGCTGGCCTACCGCATTTCAAGTGCGGCGCATTCGTCCACTCTGCCACGCTTCCCTTTTGGACCCTAGGAGAATCGAACTCCTATCTTCCGGATGCAAACCGGATGCTCTGCCACTAAGCTAAGGGCCCCATTATATCTTATTTAATATACTTAAATTCTCGGCAAAAATAAAGACCAATAAAAAAAACAGACCCCATCACGCTAAGCGTGATGGGGTATTTGATTCGGAGGTTATTCTGAGGTTATTGGTATTACGCCGATTGCCTCTTTACGGAAAGTCGTGCGTCTTTCCTTTGTTTGGTATGGCGTGAGGAGTTTTTTATACTCTATAATCTCTCCAGGGATTAAATAGGCCAGAATATCATAACGACATACTTCTGACCAATGCACCCGAGCTACGCCTTCCGGTGTAATAATCATTCCAAGTCCTTGTGCGCAATTCCACCAAATTACGCGGCCGGTTTTCTGTTTTAATCCTTTGGCAGTAGGCCCATATAATGGTTTATACCCGTTAATTGGACTAAGCTTCTTTATATTAAGAAGCTCGCTGAGTAAGTAAACCATCTGCGGCCAGTTATTAAAGCGAGGACATACCACTTTCCCATTTGGACCCAGATAACAGCGCACTTCATAAATTTTTTGTCTTGTGACAAAAAATTCACTGTCCTGAGAAATTAGAGCAATCTCCCAGATTTCTACTAGTCCATTCTGGTTTAGCACTAGCGGCCGTATATTGTTATTAGGATATTCAGTGTGGTATATTCCTTCAGAGTTGGTTTTGATTTGGATTTTTACCTGATAACAACCTTCTTCTGATTGCTTTACGGGTAGTGCTAGGTTTCTTTTCAGTGATACGTTCTTTTTGCCATCTACAGCAAAACAATAAATGTTGTTGCTGCCTGGTATGGTGTGGACTTCAATAAAAGCTTGATTACCTGTTAGTCTGCCTACATAACCACTTTCCCGAATTTTTAGAACGCCAACTCCATTTAGACCTACTCTAATTGATGACACTCCTGGAATCCTTTCATTATTCATCCCAAACCTCCTTTTCTAATTTTTAATTGTTTATATAAATTTATTTCAAGGTGCTGATTTACTCTTATTAGAGTAAATATAGGATAGCATACTTCATTATAAATGTCAAATAATAAACGGCTAACACGCGTGTTAGCCATTTATTTTGTTATTTGTGGTGCTTGCTGGACGATGTCAGAACCTATTTTGAAGAAAACCCCGACCCCGAATAGCAAAGCCCGCTATGGGGCGAATTATCGCCTTTAGAAGTCCAATAAAATTATTTTAACATAAAATTTTAAAAACAAGCACGTTTAATTCTTTGCTCCGCAAGGAGTAAAAAAACCAGACCGAATGAAAAAGAATAAATAAAAAAGAATAAAAACAGAAAAATTTTTTCTACATTATTATTTTAATTTTACACACCCACCATTTTTAAAAAAGGAAAAGAAAATTTTTCTGTTTTTTTATAAAAAAGTTTGCCAAAACAATTCCTCATCTTTTATCGGCTTTGCTTCCGCAAAGCGGACGGAGCGGGCAGGGGCAA
>JAZGAA010000055.1:0-2611 GCA_036444215.1 Minisyncoccota bacterium | reverse complement strand
CAGAGGTTGTGGTTGCGGTTTCTATATCTATCAAACTTGATTCCCTGACCAATCTTTGAATTGTCTGAATAACAAAATTTAGCTGGTTGGATACTTCATTGGAAGTTGATTCTCTTGTTTGGACTTTTAATACGTTGGTCAAAACCCCTGTCATTAAAGCGGCTGCCGCTCCGACAATAGCGATATACATCAACAATTCAACCAAAGAAAATCCTTTTTGAGATTGCTTACACATATATATTAAATAATACCATATTTTTAATAAAAAAAGAGTTGTGGATAAGTTAGTTTTAGGATATTATTTGTTATTATGAGCAATAGTAATATAAGAAATTTTGTAGTAATCGCTCATATTGACCATGGTAAATCCACTTTAGCGGACCGGTTTTTGGAAATTACCAACACAGTGGAGTCCCGCCGGATGAAAGAGCAGTATTTGGACCAATTAGAGCTGGAGCGGGAACGTGGGATTACTATTAAAATGGCGCCCGTCCGGATGGCCTATACCCTAAATTCTAAATCCTATATTTTGAATTTGATTGACACTCCGGGTCATCCGGATTTTTCATATGAGGTTTCTCGCGCTTTGGCAGCTGTTGAAGGCGCGATTTTATTGGTTGACGCCACCCAGGGTATTCAGGCACAGACCTTGGCTAATTTTCATATTGCCAGAAAAGCCGGTTTAAAAATAATCGGAGCAGTTAATAAAATTGATATGCATCCGCCTCAACTTCCTCAAGTGATAAAAGAATTGGCGGATTTAATTGGCTGTACTCCGGAAGAAATTCATAAAATTTCCGCCAAAACCGGAGAAGGAGTGGAAAATCTTTTGGAGGCGGTTATTGAATTTATACCAGCTTCAAGCGAAGCGCCGCTTCAGTCAGAAATGCAGGCAGGGCTCGCCCTCATCTTTGATTCTTTCTACGACGACCACAAAGGCATTATTGTTTCGGTTCGGGTTTTTGATGGCGAAATAAAAGATGATGATGAAATTTATTTAATTGCCACAAATACTCATTCTAAAATTAAAGAAATCGGATATTTTTCTCCGCAATTGAAACCAACAAAAAAATTAACTGAAGGTGAAATTGGTTATATTGCTACCGGCATAAAAGACCCGAAGAAGATTAAAATCGGCGATACCATCACCCTAAATCCTAAACATTTGGCGTTGCCTGGATACGAGGAGCCGAAACCGGTGGTTTTTGTTTCTTTTTATCCGGAAGAAAGCGATGATTTTGAAGATTTAAAAAAAGCGCTTCAAAAATTAAAACTTAATGATTCGGCTTTAAAATTTGAACCTGATTTTAACGAAGTTCTTGGCAGGGGATTCAAGGGCGGGTTTTTGGGCAAGCTTCATTTTGAGATTACTGCCGAACGTTTGGAAAAGGAGTTTAAAATAAGAACCATTAATAGTTTTCCGTCTGTTGCTTACAAACTTGGAGATATCTTTATCTCTAATCCTAAAGACCTCCCGGATGATTTTAATGAAATCCAAGAACCCATAGTCAAATTAGAAATTATTACGCCAATAGTTTATTTAGGCGGCATTTTTCAACTTAAGAAAATTTTTAGAATGAGCGATATTCAGACCCAAAATCAGAGAGATAAAGTTTTAATTACCGCTAAGATGCCTTTAGCCGAATTAATTTCCGATTTTGACGACAAGCTTAAATCCGTTTCCAGCGGTTTCGCTTCTTTTAGTTATGAATTAATTGACTATCAGAAAGCTGATTTGAAAAAACTGGAAATTTTGGTTGCCGGCGAACCAATAGCCGGCCTGGTCAGAATTTTTCCAAAGAAAAATATTGAATCTGAAGCAAGAAAAATAGTTGAACGGCTTAAAAAAATACTGCCGCGCCAGCAATTTAGCCAGGCGATTCAGGCAGTAGCCGGCGGCCGGATTATTGCCCGCGAAACAATTCCGGCGCTTAAAAAAGACGTTGCCGGCTATCTTTACGGCGGCGACCGAACCCGAAAAATGAAATTATGGAAGAAACAGAAAAAAGGGAAGAAGAAACTGAAAACAATGGGTCGGGTAAAAATCACTGCCGAAACATTCAAAAAAATGATACAATGATAATATGATGAAAATTATCGTTGTTATCGTCATAGTCATAGTCATTGTTATGTTATTGACATATATTTATTTTAGTTTTCAGGAACAGCGGCAATTAAAAGAAAACCTTTCTAATTTAAGTGCCCAAATTAAAACACTGGTAGAAGAAAATAAACATCTTAAGTCAGAGATTGAATATTTTTCTGAGCCGGAGAATTTGGAAAAAGAATTAAAGACAAAATTCAATTATCGGAAACCTGGCGAAAAAATGATGATTATAGTACCGTAAAATAAAATCAATAAAACATTTAAACATATTAACATTCAAACAAAATCCAAAAGAATGTTTAATTGTTTAAATGTTAAAATGTTAGAATGAAAAAAAGAGCAGTATTTCTGTTCATTCTTATTATTTTGGTCAGTGGCTTTTTATATTTTATCTTCTCCGATTCCTATCCGGTGGCTTTGGTGAATCATCAGTCAATCAAGGCGCGGGACTTTGAAAAAGATTATTCTGCTGCTCTCCAATATTATCGCAACGCTTTTAAAGTT
>JAZGAA010000054.1:0-6877 GCA_036444215.1 Minisyncoccota bacterium | reverse complement strand
TAACCTCACCTCTCTGCGGTTCACGAAAACGGTATGTAATTTCATCAACTAAAAGATAATCACCATTTGAAAAATTAGGCTCCATACTGGCGCCATTCACTAAAAATGGCTGAATTAAGAAGCTTCTAACAATAACTACGGTGATAACAGCTATTAAAACAACTTCAACGACTTCCCAAATTGCGTAGAGAAAATGTTTCATTTTCGTATTTTCGTAAATACTATATAATAAAAAAGTATGAAAATCAAGATAAAATTGATTATTGGTCTCGGAAATCCCGGTTCGCAATATACTCTGACCTATCATAATGTCGGATTTTTAGCTGTGGATTACCTAACTAAAAATCTTATAAATTCCAAATTGGTCATTATTAAACCGAAAACCTTCATGAATAAATCTGGCAAAGCAGTGGCAGAAGCAAAAAAGCGCTTTAAGGTTAAATCCGAAGAAATTCTGATAATTCACGACGATTCGGACATTGAATTAGGAAAATACAAATTTTCCTTTGGCCGCGGTTCAGCCGGCCACAAAGGAATTGAATCAATAATTAAAGCCCTAAAAACGAAAAACTTCTGGCGCCTGCGGATAGGCATTAGATCAAAGAAGGTGGGCTTGTCCGCCGAAGCCCGCAGGGCGAAGGCGGAAGATTTCGTGCTCAAAAAAATAACAAAAAAAGACCTCTTGATTTTTAATGAGGTCTTCTCAAACGCTAAAAATTCAAATTCTTTATTTTAAAGCTAATACTAAACTTAACTGGGCCTTCGATTGAAGAAATAATATTTGATAACGGTAAATTCACTTCGTAAAATTCCTGTTGTTGGACCAGCATATTTTTAAAATTTATTGCCGCTTCCCGGCTAACTGCCGTAGCGTTAATTAAAGCCGGAATCTCCAAGGATTGAACAAAAATTCTTTCCAAAGTAATATCATCGCCGGCTAAATCATTAATCTTTTCGAAAAACGGAGACCAATTGACGTCTACCTGTTTTGCTTTAAGCGCTATTTCTATCTTTTTATTAAAACTCTTGGCTTTTTCTTGAAGTTTATTTAACTCAGTAATTTCCGACGCTTTTAATAAGCCGACATCTAGAATACTTATAGATTCCATTGTATTTATTAAAAACCACCAAGACGCTCCAAAAACTATAATAACAAAAATTAATGAAGCCAAAATAATATTGCGCCAAATATTTACAAAATTATCAATTCGATAACGTTGAAACCTTTCTTCCGTCCCGACGCTTGCCAAACTAATAATAGTATCTTGAGAACGAGGAATTAAACCTCGCAGCGCCGAACTTAAAACACCGTACCAATCCGGAGATAGCTGACTAAATTTTTTAAGAGTTAAAGGTTGGACCTCAAGGGATAAATTTTCGGAAAGGAGCTTAATCACTTCTTTATTAAGTCCGGAACTCACTAAAATTACTTTATTAATTCGTCCTCCCCAATGGACTTCGTAAAAATACAGTACTTTCTGAGTTTCTTTAATAATTAATTCTTTAAAATCCGAAAAAGAGATTTTCCCTTGTTCTTTAGAAGTTGTTTTCCAGGAATTAAAATGGGTGAAGTATAAATTACCATTTCTTATTATGCTAAAATTCAAGCCGTCGCTGCCTATTTGAAGCAAAAGATAGGGAGTTTTATCATCCACCAATCTTACTAATGACAAAGCGGAAAATTCAATCACCACTGCTCCGAAACCCGCCTCTTCTAAGGAACTACTAAATTCTTCAATAATAGACCTTGGCGCTAAAGCTCCTAAAATTTCTATCTGGCCACCGTCCGTTTTATTTTCGCCAACCGGTTGCCAATCGCTATAGGTGTCAGTAAAATCAATCGGTGAAATCATTTGAAGATTAAGCTTGGCTGCTTCTTCAAGATTACCTGAAGCTATTGTTGGCAAATTAAAGACCTGAGTATAAACGTTAATATTTGGAATGCTGACAATCACATAAATCTTTTTCTTCTTTTTACGGGTAATCTGGGAATGAAGATTGGAAAGAGCCGCTATAAAATTAGGACGGTCTTTTATTTTTCCTTCTTTAATAATACCGGGTGGCAGCTTCACGGAAGCAGAAATTAAATTATCTCCTTTTACTTTAGTAAATCGCAATTCTAAATCGCTAATTTCAAGACCAGCGAGAACCGGCTGAGGATTTATCACCATTAATAATCTTTTAAAATTAAATTTCATAAAAGTTTGAAAATTAGAAATTGAAAATTGAAAATTTTAGATGGCTATCTCTTTTATTGATTCTACTTTAACTTCTCCGGTTGTGCTATTAACATTAAGGATTGCTTGAATTTGGCGCTGTTTTTTTTGGGCTATTCCCAACGAAGTAACTTGGTGTTTTCCGCTGCCTGCGCAAGTATCTTTACAAACGGTAATTTGGGCAGACCGATTTCCTATGTTTATGGAATAAGAGCCAGGAGTAAAATTTTTATCGCGAATGATTTTTATTGTTGCATCCTGGATTCCGGATTGGGCCGCGGCCAAGGCCTCGGCTGACAATCTAATACCAAGATTGCTTTGAATAAAAAAATAAGAAATAAGGAGTCCGGCAATTCCGATTTCCACAATAATTCCGCCAAGTAAAAGCATCACCGGCAAAGCCACTATACCCTTATTAGCTTTTAGTTTTTCCTGCCCGCCGAAGCCTCGGCGCAGGCGGGGGTTTTTAGTTTTTAGTTTCATTTCATGGGCTCCAATTAATTATTATATCATCAATTTGAGGACTATTGGAGGTCTTGGTTAAAAATACCCTATAACGAACGTATCTATCATTATTATGGTGCTCCGGCATAATTGAGATTGGCGTATCACCACTAGCCGAGCCGCTTATCGGATAATCAGTGCTTCCACTGCCATCCCAACCGTAATAATTCCAAGGACCTGTGGAAGTGGCTGATGAAGCAATTCGGAATTTTACTGTGCCATCGCCTATATCTCCCTGCCAAAGAATAGCATTAAAAGCCGCTCCCCCTGTTCTTTTAGTATCAAAAATACTGGACGTTAAATTGCCGCTTGTCTGGCCAGCGCTTAAAACTATTGAACCAGTGGTAGTGGCAAAATCAATATCAGTTGAAGTGAAAAATCTATTATTGGTGAAAGTAATTATTTCGTCCAAAACAGCGCCGCCGGACCAATTGGTTTGAGCAAAAACCGAATCACGGTGCCGGGTTAAATACTGGACCACATTAATTGAATGATTTCCGACCCAATCCACAAAAGAAGTAATTTTCTGGGTTGAATGGTCTTCTAAGACCTCGACGCCAGAAATAGTACAAGTACTGGTTTCGGCACTACTAATGTCGCCGGTGCCGCAAGTATCGCGATTTACATTTTTAATTGAAAAATAACGAGTGAAATCTCTTCCTTTAATAGTTAAAATTTCAGTTCCGGCAATAATCGCCCGATTAGTAGAACTCACATAATACTGTGAACTTGGACCTTTTGAAGGAAGATTATAAATATCATTCCAATCTGACTCGGAAATTACCTGAATATTGTCAATTAATTCTTGAGCTAAAAAGCCGGCTGTTTGATTGTTTTTGGCCAATAAATTATTTCTGACAATTAAAACAATGACGGTTGACGAAGTAATAATCAAAAGAGCGCCAATCAAAATGGCAAGTATGATTTCAATAAGAGATTGCCCCTTATTATTTTTAATATTGTATTCTCCCATTAGCATCTATGGTAATTGTATTAAAAACAGATGAATCGCTTACTAAAGAAATAGTTGTGGAAGCAACTGCGGTTAGTTGGCCGGTAATCGGCAAAAAAATCACATCTTTGGAAGAACCGGCGACTGGATTACTAAATTGAATTTCCGGATCTAAATTATTTTTTGAAACAACGCTGCTTGAGCTATAAACTGTTCCAGAGAATAATTCATAAAAATCATTAGCGGCTCCGGACGGATTCTCAAAATGAACACCCCAGCGAGTGCCGGATTCCTGACTAATGGAACGATTTTGAGCATCCCTTAAAATCGCCACAATACCCTGCTTTGCTAAATTCAATGCCTGATGCTGACGAAAATCAAAAAGCCTCAAAAACCCCATAGCAAAAAGAATAACGGTAATGGAGATGACAATAATAAGTTCTATAAGAGTAAAGGCCTTCATATATCTTAGAATTGTCCAACTAGCTGATAAATCGGCACAATAATAGAAAGAGCGATTAAACCAATTATTGTTCCAATAATCAAAAGCAGGGCCGGCTCTAAAAAGGAAACTAAAGATTTAATTGACGATTCAATTTCTGATTCATAAAAATTCGCCAAAGTGGTTAAGATATTCTCAATATGGCCGGCTTTTTCGGAAATTGCCACTAAATTAGAAACCGTTTTGGGGAAAAACGGCTCTCGCTTAAAGGCCTCGCCAATGGTTGCTCCTTTGATAATTCCTTCCCGGGAAATTCTTAGAAGAGCATTTTTTAATTCTTCAGATCCGACTGCTTGGGCAGTAATTTCTAAAGAATTGGTTATAGGCAAACCAGCTCTTAAAAGCAATGAAAGAGTGGTGGCAAAACGCTGAATGGCGATTCGTTTTATAACTTTTTTAATTATCGGCGTCTTAGAAAACAGCCGTTGAATAAATCTTCTACCAATTAAAGTTTTGGCCATAAAAAACCAAAAACTAAACAAAATAATGATTAAAACTCCTAAAATAATCCAAACATACTTGCCGACAAACAAACCAACAGTAAAGACAATTTTTGAAAAAGTCGGTGGGTCAAAACCGCTGGACATAAAAACGTCGGCAATTCTCGGTAAAGCAAAACTTACCAATAAAATAAGAATTATTACTGAAACCACTAAAAGAATAACCGGGTAAGCTAAGGCGGATTTAATCCGATGACGAAGCTCTTGTTCTTTTTGAAGCGAACTGCTTAAATCTTCAAAAACCTGTTCTAAACTCCCGGAACTCTCACCGGATTTAATCAAATTTACGAAAACCGGTGAGAAAAATTTCGGGTTTTTGGCAAAGGTTGTATAAAATGGCTGGCCTTTTTCTAAAGAATTACGAATTTCAATTAATAGCGCTTTAACTGACGGTTTGTCAAAATCGCTAATTAAAATATTAATTGCTTTGAAAAGGTCGGTGCCAACCCGAAGCATTAGCGCTAAATACTTGGTTAAAAAAACTTTGTCAGCCACCGTAATTGCTTGGCCGAAAATATGCCGTTTAATAGTTTGCTCAAAGCCCTTAAGCTGCTTTAGAGAAACCGGTTTTAATCCCTGATTGGCTAAAAATTCTAAAACCTCGGCCGGCCCCTGAGCATCAATATCATCCTCAACTATTTTGCCGTTTGGTTGTGAAGCAATGTAATGAAAACGCATATTAGTTATTCGCGAATCACGCGAAGTAATTCCTCTATTGTCGTTAACCCTCTTTCGACCTTTCTTAAACCATCCTCAAACATTGTAACCATGCCTTCTTTTCTAGCAGTTTCTTTTAAGACATCCAAAGAGAAATTTGGATCAATAATGACTTTCCTGACTGTTTCGCTAATATTCAATACCTCAAAAATTCCAAGCCGACCCCGATAACCGGTCTTGCCGCAAGCCGGACATCCCCGACCACGATAAAGGATCTTTGGAATACCGACTTCTGATTCCAGTTTCAACCCTTTAAACTGTTTTTCTAAAGATTTTATTACTTCCGGGCTTGGTGAAAATGACTCAATACAATCCAAGCAAACTTTTCTCACTAATCGTTGGGCTAAAATCATATTAAGAACAGCGGCAACTAAAAACGGAGCAATCTTCATATCAATTAATCTTGGAATAGCTGTAACAGCGTCGTTGGTATGCAAGCTTGAAAGTAAGAGATGGCCGGTTAATGCCGAATGAACCGCAATTTCCGCTGTTTCTTCATCACGAATTTCTCCTACCATAATTATATTCGGATCCTGTCTAAGAATCGCCCGTAAACCGTTAGCAAAGGTAATGCCGGCTAAAGGATTAATTTGGGTCTGATTTACATATTTCATATCATACTCAATTGGATCCTCAATGGTGACAATATTAACTTCTGATCGATTGAGAATATTTAAAATTGAATAAAGAGTCGTGGTTTTCCCCGAACTGGTTGGCCCGCAAGCCAAAACCATCCCATAACTCTTCTTAGTGTTTTCTCCAACAATTCTTGCTACGTCTTCAAACATTCCTAATTCCTCCAGAGATAATGGTCTTTGAGTGGATGATAAAAGCCGCATTTCAATTTTCTCACCGTAAAAAACTGGCATCACTGCTACCCGGATATCAATCAAATCAGGCCCCACCTGATAGCGAAACCGACCGTCTTGAGGCTTCATATGTTCGTCGATTTTCAAACTAGCTAAAAGTTTAATTCGGGCAACAATTGCCGGATGAATCTCCTTAGGAACTCTGATAATTTCATGAAGCACGCCATCAATCCTAAATCTAATCAGAATAGCATCTTCCAAGATTTCAATATGAATATCAGAAGTCCGAAGCGAAATAGCATAAGAGAGTAAATTATCAACAATGGTAACAATCGGTACTTGAACAGCTGCTTCTTCAATATTCTCTACCCGCGCCTTAAGAGAAGCAGCGATATTTTCCTCAACGATTTTCTTGAAATTCTCAATCAATTGCTGGCCATAAAGCGCGAACCCTCTGTCTAAATCTTCTTGAGTTGCTAAATAGGGTTTAATTTTTGCATTAAGGCGTTTCTCTAAAAATTCAATTATTTCCAAATCGCTCGGATCTTCCATTGCTGCGGCTAAAGCGCCATCCGGCTGCCGGGCGAACAAAATTAATCTTTTTATCCTTGCTGTTTCCTCGTCTAATAACTTTAAAACTTTTTCATCAATTGAACGAATGGATAAATCGGTTTTCT
>JAZGAA010000053.1:0-12757 GCA_036444215.1 Minisyncoccota bacterium | reverse complement strand
GACTTTGAGCAAACGAAAAAATTTGGTATTGATGTGCAGTTTAAAGTTATCCCGCGTGAAGTGTTTGATAGAAAAGCGGTAGAAAAAGGACAAGTGAAATTTTATGATGTCGCCTACATTGAAATTAAACCGATTATCCGCGGGCGAGTAAATGCTAAAGAGTTGGCAATTAAGCTTATTGATTTTTCAGTTTTTTATAATCAAGATAATACCGGCGAGGTGGAAGAAAAATTAAAGTCTGGTGGAAGCAAAGTTATTATTGAAAATGGCCAAGTGATTAAAATTTTTAAAGACAAAGAAACGGATATTATTGAAAAAGAAGTTTTAACGAAAAAATGGACGGACTGGATTGATTATTGGTCAGTTGATTTTGATTTTGAAAGCAAGAAAGAAATTGTGAGAGTGCTAAAAACCCATGGTGATAATTTATTTGAGAAAGGGAAAAAGCAAGATTTATTTGAATCAGAAGAGATATGGACAGGAAACTATATTTTTGAAAATGAATGGCAATCGTTTAGAACGAAAAAAGACAGAACGCTTGAATTGACTTCTGCTTTCAAGGAAATGTCAAAAGGTCGTGTTAAAATAGCAATCAAGGTAATTGATATTTTTGGCAATGATACGACTAAGGTCATTGAGGTTAATATATAAAAATTATGGCTAAAATTAGTTTTGATCAAATATTTGATAGGGATCCTTCAACAGGATTAATTAAACCTCGCGCCAGAGTTCGTGTTGGAGGGGTGACTTTTGGTCCAGGTGTTTCTTTTGGTCCAGGTGTTTCCTTTGGTGGTATTGATTTGTCACGTTTTGTAAACAATGATTTTGAGGTTGATATTGAAGGAGACCTGTTTATTATCAAAGGAATTTATAGAAATGATCCTAATTAAAAACTATGAACAAAGACAACCTGCAAATTGAATTTAGTGAACCCATCAAGGAATTACATAAAAAATTAGATAGGTTTTTTTGGATACTTCTTTCTGTTGGAGTTGTTTTTGTGATAACACTCTTAATTATGGTAGCCACTTTAATAATTGATTCTTTTCATATAAATTCAGCAACATATAAAGAATATTCTCAAAAAACTGAATCGGTTGAGATGACACAAAAAATAAATCAAGAGTTGCTTGAACAAAATAAAAAGAATCAGGAGTTAATTATTAAGCAACAAAATCAAATATTAGAACTCCTTAATAAGAAATAATTATGGCGCTACATAAAAATTTTCCAAAAGACAAATTCCAAATACTTGATCCGGCAATCAGGTGGTTTCCGGCTGATGAAGATTTGAGAAAAGAGGGTTATGAAAAACTCTTGCCTCCTTTTGTTCCGGAACTGCGGGAAAAAGTGGAAAAGTGGCGCGCGAATAATTACGAAGACGCAAGCGAAACTTCAAAAGCTCTGCTGAATTGGTGGTTTAAAGAACCGCATACTGTTTATGCCAAAGATGGCGCAAGTGTTTCTTTTCAATATTATTACGCTCAAAGAGAGGCCGTAGAAACAATTATCTGGCTTTATGATGTTGAGAAAGTTGAAAGTAAATATGATTTAATCAAGTTTGATAAATTGGGTCGTGTAAGCCCGAATATGTTTGATGAAGATTGGCTTCGCTTTGTGGTAAAAATGGCAACCGGAAGCGGAAAAACAAAAGTAATGAGTTTGCTTTTGGCTTGGTCATATTTCCATAAACTTTATGAAGAAAATTCAGAACTATCCAAAAACTTTTTACTTATTACTCCAAACATTATTGTTTTAGACAGAATCAAGGCTGATTTTGATGGATTAAAAATATTTTATGAAGATCCAATTTTGCCCGATAACGGATATTGTGGGCAAAATTGGCAAGACGATTTTCAAATTAAACTGCATTTACAAGATGAGATAGGCACAATTTCAAAATCAGGAAATATTTTTCTTACCAATATACATAGAGTTTATGAGGGAAGTATAAATGAAGCGAGTTTTAAGGACGAAGACACTTTGGATTATTTCATAGGTAAAAAAGTGGTTGGCAAAACCAATGATTCAAAAGTTGATTTAGGTGAAATAGTGCGTGATGTTGATGAGCTAATGATTATAAACGATGAAGCGCACCACATACACGATCCCGCAATGGCATGGTTTAAATCTATTGAAGATATACACAATAGATTATTACAAAAAGGCAAAAAACTGGCTTTGCAAATTGATTTTACGGCTACACCAAAAAACAATCGCGGGGAAATTTTTGTGCAAACTGTTTCTGATTATCCATTGGTTGAAGCCATACGCCAAGGCGTAGTAAAAAATCCGGTTTTGCCGGACCAAGCCAGCAGGGCAAAACTGCAAGAAAAACAAAGCTCTCTATTTCCCGAAAAATATGAGGATTTTATCAGGTTAGGCGATGAAGAATGGGAGAAAACTTATAAAGAACTGGAGCCGACCGGCAAAAAATCAATTCTTTTTGTAATGACTGATGATACAAAAAACTGCGATGATGTCTCGGAATTTTTAAAGAAAAATTATCCGCAATTAAAAGGAGCTGTTTTAACCATTCATACTAATAAAAGCGGTGAAATATCAGAAACTGTTACTGGCAAGAAAGAAAAGGAATTGCAGGAACTGCGAAAGAAAGCTAATGAGATTGATAGCATAGAAAGTCCATACAAGGTGATTGTGTCCGTTCTTATGCTTAAAGAGGGTTGGGATGTTAAAAATGTAACGACAATCGTTGGTTTGCGTCCTTATGGTTCTGATTCAAAAATATTACCTGAACAAACATTGGGTCGCGGTCTTCGCCGAATGTTTTTTGGCCAAGATGTTGAGGAATATGTGAGTGTTATTGGCACGCCTGCTTTTATGGAATTTGTGGAATCTATCAAAGCGGAAGGCGTTGAATTGGAAAAAAGAAAAATGGATCGTTCCGGCTCGCCGATTACGCCGACTGTTATTGAAATTGATAATCAAAATACAAAGAAAGATATTGAAAATCTGGACATTGAACTGCCGATTTTAACTCCAAGGATACAACGAGAATATAAAAATCTTAACTTATTAAATGTTGCCGGATTTAAGCACGAAAAAATTTCAGTAAAACAATTTTCAGAGGAAGAAAAAAAGGAAATTGTTTTCAAAGAAATTATTGACGACAAAACTCATCACACAATAATTTTGAATAGTTCCGTTGAGCCGAATTATCAAAGCGTTGTCGGCTTTTTTGCGCAAAGGATAATGAAAGAACTGCGCCTTTTTGGCTGTTATGACATACTTTTTGGCAAGGTTAAAGAATTTATAACTGATAATTTATTTAATGAAAAAGTAAATCTTAATGACGCAAATATTTTGAGGAATTTGTCTGAATTGGAAGCAATAAAAACTATCGTGGAAACATTTAAAAAGGAGATAAATAATTTGACCGTGCAGGATGTCGGCGATACGGAAATAAAAAATTATATCAAAGTAAGTAGTGCTAGACCGTTTGTCGTTACGGATAAAAAATATCTGTTGCCAAAAAAAAGTGTGTTTAATAAAATTGTCGGCGATAGCGATTTTGAGCTGGAATTTGCTGATTTTTTGGAGGGCGCCGATGATGTGCTTTCTTTCGCAAAAAATTATTATGAAATTCATTTCAAAATTGATTACAAAAATGTGAGTGGAGCAATTTCTAGTTATTATCCTGATTTTTTTGTAAAAACAGACAATAAAACAATTTATATCGTGGAAACAAAAGGGCGAGAAGATTTAGACGATATAGAGAAAATAAAGAGATTAGAGCAATGGTGCAAAGACGCGAGCGAAAGGCAGAAAAAAATTGAATATAAAATGCTGTATGTGAAGCAAGAAGAATGGGACAAATACAAACCGACGAGTTTTGAGGAGTTGGTAGAAGCGTTTAAATAATTGAGGCAGAAGAAAATATAAAAGAAGCAATTTTTGAAATTTTATAATTATGAAATTAAAAGCGATTAAAAAAATTCAGGGCGAAGTCTGAAAAACAAAAGGGTAAAAAGAAAAAAAATCTGATTTCGTTCAAAATACGAAGACAAATCATATATCTCATACCCCAAAATCAACGGCTAACACGGCGTGTGAGCCGTTTATTTTATAATTAAATGGTTATTTTTATACCCGAATAGGACGTTAGAACTTTTTATGATAGAATTTAGGTATTATGGTAAAATAAATTTATGGAAAAAGAAAACAAACTATATAAGCTTCCCGACCTGTCTTACGGCTACAAAGATTTAGAGCCATATATGTCCGAGGAACAGCTTAAAATTCATCACCAAAAGCATCATCAGGCCTATGTAAATGGGATTAATAAAATTTTAGAAGATATAGGCAACGCAGATTTAAATAAATTAGCTTTTCAGATTGGCGGGCATAAATTGCATACTTTGTTTTGGGGGAATTTATCTCCAAATGGTGGGGGAGAGCCAAAAGAAAAGTTGGTTGAGTATATCAGAAAAGACTTTGGCAGTTTTGATAATTTTAAAGATCAGTTTAGTAAAGCTGCTATGTCTGTTGAGGGATCTGGTTGGGCAGCTCTCGTGCATGACAAGGAAACTGATATACTGCTGATAATGCAGATTGAGAAACACAATGTTAATATTTACCCGACTCTTGATATTCTGCTGGTTTTGGATATGTTTGAGCATGCTTATTATATTGATTATAAAAATGAGAAAGCTAAATATGTTGACGCTTTTTGGAGTTTAGTTAATTGGGGCGAAGTCAACAAAAGATTAGAATAAGATTTAGTATTAATTTAACAAAAATTTATTATGCTGCATTATATTTATAAGGGCGGGCGCAAAGGTGTTTCAGATAAGCCCGGCGTATGCTAAATATTTTATTTTGTGTTAAAATAAAAATATTATGACTGAAGGACAAAAAAAGAAAATATTAATCGGAGAAGACGAGAAACCGCTAGCGCGGACTATGAACCTTAAACTTAGTAAGGCAGGGTTTGCGGTTACTGTTGCCTACAACGGAGAAGAAGCTCTGGAGGCGATTAAGAAAGACACTTTTGATCTTATCATTTTAGATATTGTGATGCCTAAGATGGACGGCTTTGGTTTATTAGTAGAACTTAGAAAAATGGGTAACAAGACGCCGGTAATGATTACCTCCAACCTTAGTCAGCCGGAAGATGAGAAAAAAGCCAAAGATCTTGGAGCGCAGGATTATTTTATAAAATCAAATGTTTCTCTTGTGCAGATTGTTGACCATGTTAAAAATCTTCTCAAAACATGAAAACATTAACAGACGAACAGCTCAAAGGATTACTTCTTAAAGGCGGATATATTACCGAAGACGATTTTAAAAAAGCAGAGAAGTATGCCAAAGAAAAACGTTCGTCTATTGTTAGTTATCTTTTTTTTAAAAATATTCTCAATAAAGACTTGCTCGGACAGGCGGTTTCTGAATTTTATAATGTTTCCTATGCCGACTTAAATTCCAACAAACCATCGCGTGAACAAGCTCTTAAGATAGCAGAACCCATTGCTAAAAAATTTCGCATAGTATTGTTTAAAAGCGCCACAGAGGGTATCACTATTACCACAGACGATCCTAAACAAGCTGGCCTTGCCGAGCAACTGAAAAAATTATTTCCCGCAAAAAAGATAACGGTTGCTTACTCTCTTTCAGAAGATATAGATGATGTGTTTGTTTACTATCATAAAGCGCTGGAAACCAGATTTAACGAAATTATAAAAGCTAAAAAGCGTGTCGCTCCTGAAATTATTGATGAGATTATTGCCGATGCTTTAACATTTCGCGCATCGGATATCCACTTTGAACCGCGGGCGAAAGAGATTGTGATTCGGTTTAGAATTGATGGTGTTTTGCGAGAAGCAGGGCGTATTCCAAAAGAGTATTACGAAAACTTGGTCAATCGCATCAAGGTAAAGAGTCTTTTGCGTATTGATGAACATTTATCAACACAGGATGGCTCAATGAGCCACGAGTGGAAGGGGAAAAAGGTTGATTTGCGTACTTCCATAGTTCCAATTCTGGAAGGTGAAAAAATTGTTCTTCGTGTTTTGGCGACCTATGTGCAAGGGCTTAATTTGGGTGATCTTGGCCTTTCAGCACAGAATCAAAAGTTCTTGGAAGAATCTTCTAAGAAACCATTTGGAATGATTTTAACTACCGGCCCCACAGGGTCCGGTAAGACAACCACTCTTTATACTTTATTAAAATTACTAAATCGTCCGGAATCCAATCTTACTACCATTGAAGACCCGGTGGAGTATAAAATCGTAGGGGTGAACCAGATACAAGTAAACGAACAAACGGGGCTTACTTTTGCTAAAGGGCTTCGCTCTATCGTGCGTCAAGACCCGGACATCATTCTGGTTGGAGAAATTCGAGACACCGAAACTGCTGAAATTGCCGTAAATGCCGCCCTCACCGGGCATCTTATGCTTTCCACATTTCATGCCAATGACGCGGCAACGGCCATGCCGAGAATTTTAGATATGGGAGTAGAGCCGTTTTTGCTTGCCTCTACCCTTGAATTAATTGTCGCCCAGCGCTTGATAAGGCGTTTGTGTGATGAGTGCCGGTACAGTGTTTCGGTATCTCAAGAGGAACTTTTTAAAGTTTTTAAAGAAGCTCCCAAATATTTTCCAAATGAAAAAACAACTTTTTATAAGGGAAAAGGATGTAAAAATTGCGGAGACTCTGGGTATAGGGGGCGCACAGGGATATTTGAATTTATCCGTGCAACTAAAGAAATACGAGATTTAATTTTAAAAAATCCTTCCACTGACCAGATATGGGAACTGGCGCGCAAACAAAAAGCGCTGTCTCTTTTTGAAGATGGGATATTTAAAGTAAAAGAAGGAATAACTACTTTAGAAGAATTGTTGCGGGTAGCGCAACCACCTCTAAATTGATTTAAATATAAATGGTAAAAAAGCAAAAGCAAAAGGAAAAAAAGAAATGGAACATTCCTTTTCAGAATGTTGGTATTCGCAAAGAAAGAGATTTTTTTATTGAAAACTTGGCGCTACTTATGGAATCTGGGATGTCTATTATTCCGGCGCTGGAATCTATAACAACTGGAATTCGGACTAAAAGAATGAAAACTATTTTGAACGAGCTTCAGGAAAACATTAATAGTGGATATACTTTGTGGCGTGCCCTAGAGATTCCTCGTATTTTTCCGGATTACATTATTTCACTAATAAGAGTTGGTGAAGAAACAGGCAGATTGTCTGAAAATTTAAAAATTGTTGGCTTGCAAGAGCAGAAAAACAGAATATTTCGTTCTAAAATTCGTTCGGCAATGATGTATCCAATTTTTGTGCTTACTGTTACTCTTGTGGTGGGGATTGGTATTGCTTGGTTTATCTTGCCTCGTTTGGTAACCGTTTTTTCTCAACTGGGGCTTGAATTGCCTACGGCAACAAGACTCCTTATTGCCGTAGGTGAATTTTTAGGAGAACATGGAGCTATTGTTGTGCCTATATTTTTATTGATAGTTGTTATTGTTATTTATTTCGTATTTATTTTTAAAAAAACAAAATTTGTCGGGCAGTGGCTACTTTTCAATTTCCCGGGGATAAAAAAACTAATTCAAGAGGTTGAGCTTTCTCGTTTTGGGTATATTTTAGGAACCTTGCTTGAAGTTGGGCTACCTATTACCAATGCACTTGATTCTTTACATCAAGCATCTTCTGCCCCCGGTTATAAAAAAATGTATGCTTATTTACGCGATAGCGTTTCCGATGGTAATTCTTTTAAAAAAAGTTTTACATTTTATCCTAAGGCAAAATCTTTTATACCTTTTACCATTCAACAAATGATATCGGCCGGTGAGCAATCGGGCAATTTATCAAAAACATTAACTAAGATTGGTAAAATTTTTGAAACCAAAACAGAGATAACAACCAAAAATTTATCAATCATTTTAGAGCCAATTTTGTTGGTGATTGTTTGGCTTGGGGTTGTTGGAGTAGCGCTTGCTGTAATTTTACCTATTTACAACTTGATTGGCGGTTTTAATTACTAATTATGAAAGGATTTACGCTTATAGAAATTTTATTGTCTATGGCGCTTATCTCTATTATTGCTGGAATGGGCGTGCCTGTTTATCAATCGTTTCAAAATAGAAATAGCCTAGATTTGGCGGTTGAAGGGTTTGCGCAATCCTTGCGTCGGGCGCAAGCGCTGGCGCGGGCGGTGGATGGGGATACATCTTGGGGAGCGTATATCGCGCCTGGCGCCATAACACTTTTTCAGGGACTAAGTTTTGCAAGCAGAGATGTTGGCTTTGATGAATTATTTGATATTTCTAGTTCTATTTCTATTACTGGCTTGCAGGAGGTTGTTTTTTTAAAATTTTCTGGGAAGCCACAGTCAATTGGCGCAACTATTTTAACTTCTCCTAATAATGAAACAAGAACAATCACAATTAATACGGAAGGAGCAATTGAATACTAAGGGTGGTTTTTCTCTAATAGAGGTTATTTTAGCCAGTTCAATTTTTCTTCTTATTGTTACCGCTTTTTCGGGGGCATATTTGTATGGGCAAGAATCAACAGTTTTGGCGGGCAATAGAGCAAGTGCTGTTTTTTTGGCAGAAGAAGGGTTGGAAGCTGTTCGGAATATTCGTGATGAAGGTTTTTCTAATTTGGTTGATGGCACTTATGGGCTTGCTGTGTCTGGAAATGAATGGGTTTTTTCCGGCAGTAGTGACGGGAATGGCATTTTTACTAGGGAGGTAGAAGTGGCGACTGTTGATTCTGTTCGTAAAGCTGTAACTTCAACAGTAACTTGGCAACAAAATCAACAAAGAACTGGCACGGTGGCGCTTACTACTCGCTTTACCGATTGGGCTAGCTTGGTTGACCAATCTGAATCTTTTGTGGTAGATACGTCCAGCGCCAACATTGGCGGAGGGGGGAACAAGGAACTTAAAGGTATTACCATAGAAAATACTGGAACTGTTGATATTGTAATAGATAAAATTAAGGTTACTTGGGATAACGGAAACCTCATTGAAGAAATTAAAATTGAGGGCGCTAGAATATGGAAACACAACAACGAAGGAACACCAGATGGCAAACAAATAAGTGGCACCGAGCTTGATATTGAAGACTTTACTTTAGTGTCTGGTTCGGGCGCGCTGGATATTGATAAGTTTAAATTTGACGACGACATGACAGGTAGTGTGTTTACCATAATTTTCACACTTGGCGACGGAACAACTGTACAGGTAACAGTAGATCTTTCGGGGGGTGGTGGGCCAACATGTGGAACACAATCCGACGAGCTTGTTTTAAGCACATCAGGCGCAAGTGTTGGGGGTGGGGGTAATAAAGAATTAAAAGGTGTTACCGTTCAAAACACAGATGCTTCTTGCGACATTGTGATAGACAAAATCACTCTCACTTGGACGAACGGGAAATTGATTGAAGAAATTAAAATTGAGGGCGCTAGAATATGGAAACACAATAACGAAGGAAGCCCAGATGGCAAACAACCAACAGGCACAGAATTAGATGTTGTTGATTACACAATTTTAAGTGGCAACACAGACACTTTTGATAAATTTAAGTTCAACGGCAATATGACGGGGGACACATTTGATATCACTTTCACTTTGGGTGATGGGTCGACTAAGTCAACGGGAAATTTTAGTCCGTAAAAATATGCTTCAAGTTACCAAACAGAAACCAAAAAATAATAAAGGTTTTACTTTAATAGAACTTTTTCTTTATATTAGTATCGCGGGAGTAATACTCTTAGTAATTTCTATTTTTCTGGCAACTTTGTTGCAAGCACGAATTAAGAATCAGACCATTTCTGAAGTGGAGCAACAAGGCGCGCAGGTTATGCAATTGATTATTCAAGCAGTTCGCAATGCCAAAGGAATTGACTCACCGTCTCAAGGAGCAAGCGCTTCGTTGCTTTCGCTTGATGTTTTTAATTCGTCTAACGATCCTACTATCTTTGATTTTTCCAGTGGCGCAATTCGTATTACCGAGGGAATTGGTGGCGCTGTGGATCTTACTAATTCACGACTTAGTGGCTCTGGGCTTTCTTTTCAAAACCTTTCCAAGACAGACACGCCCGGCGCAGTAAAAATTATTTTCACATTAACACACTTAAATCCTGAAGGAAGAAATGAATATAGTTTTTCAAAAACATTCTATGGGTCGGCTAGTTTGAGGGGTGGCATGCAAGGATTTTCGTTACTTCAAGCTGACAAGCTCGTTATTGACACATCCGGCGCTAATATTGGTGGAGGGGGTAATAAAGAACTGCGCGGTATTATGGTAGAAAACACTGGCTCTGGTGATATTGCCATAGACAAAATTACCCTCACTTGGACGAATGGAAAATTGATTGAAGAAATTAAAATTGAGGGCGCTAGAATATGGAAACACAACAACGAAGGAAGCCCTGATGGCAAACAACCAACAGGCACAGAATTAGACGTTGTTGATTACACAATTTTAAGTGGCAACACAGACACTTTTGATAAATTTAAGTTCAACGGCAATATGACGGGGAACACATTTGATATTACCTTCACTTTGGGTGATGGGTCGACTAAGTCAACGGGGAGTTTTAGTCCGTAAAATGTGTCGTGAAAAAAAGATATGAAATTATTATATAAAAATAAAAGAGGATACGAAAATCAAAAAGGATATGTTACACTTATAAGTGTATTGGTTGTTGGGGCAGTAGGAATGGCAATCGTAGTTTCTCTTATTCAGTTTGGTCTTGGATATTCACGGACAAGTTTTGCTTTGGAGCAATCTGGCCAAGCAAAATTACTTGCCGATGCTTGCGCGGAAGAAGCGCTTGAACAGATTAGGGAATCTACGCCATTTACCGGAAGCGGGGAGCTCGCTCTTGGTTTTGGTAGTTGTAATTATACTATCGCAAGTGGCGGAGGGCAAAATAGAACTATTACTACAACGGGAAAGGTCGGAACTATAATAAGAAAAGTTAAAATTATTATTGACAAAATTAATCCACAAATAAATATAACTTTCTGGCAAGATGTAGCCGATTTTTAATTTATAGTGGTTTATTATTTATAATATGGAAAAAATGTACAAGAACAAAGGGTTTACATTATTAGAAATTTTGCTTGTCGTGGCTGCCATCGCTATCTTGGCTGGTATTGTAATTGTTGCTCTTAATCCAACAAAACAATTAGGTGACACTCGCAACTCACAGAGAAGAGTAGATGCTAATACAATTCTTAATGCCGTGTATCAGTATTCTCTAGATAACAACGGTAATCTTCCTGCCGCAATAGATAATGTTACGGGCACTTCACAAGTTTTGGGTACTGCGGGAAGCGGTCTTGATTCAACTTGTACGGCAGTTACAACGGTGGCAGCTGGGGTTGATCTCTCGGGCGACTTAGTCCCTACATATGTTGTCGGCATTGTTACAGATCCAAGTACTGGCACAGCTGCAAATACCGATTATTACATCAATAAGGATGCCAATGGTCGGATTACAGTGGGCGCTTGCGACCCAGAACAGGGGGCGACTATTAGCATTACGCGATAATAGTAAATTTTATGAATAAAAATAGGGGAATTAAATGAAACTCTCTGTAAAAATATTATTAATCTTTATTTTCTCGGCATTTATTGTTGTTGCTACTGCGGGGGTGGTTGTATTTGAATTTACAAAAAGTAATTTGAAGAAAGTTATTGGCGTAAGCCAGCTTCAACTTACTGAATCTGTAATGAACAAAATTGATAGAGTGATGCTTGGAGCCTATAGAGACATCCAAATTATTGCTGGAATAGATAATTTTGAAGATTTTCTAGAAAATGGAGAAATTGGGAATTCAGTTAGCGTCTTAAAGGAAGCCAGTTTGTTTACCGGGCCTTGGGACAGGCTTTTATTGATGGACACAAAAGCTCTTACGGTATTATCAACCGACGATGAGATTGGTATGGGCTCTGTCTTTATGGAGGCGCATCAGGCAACAATGAGAGGAGAGGTGTTCGTCTCAGATGTTTTAATTTCACCTGTAACCAATAAGCCCACCGTTATTTTTGCGGCGCCGATATTTGACCAAAGAATATCTGGAAGAAATATAGTAGGAATGGTGCGGGGAGAATTTGCTTGGCAAGTTGTTATTGAGATTTTGGAAGAGCTGGATATTGCAGATGTTATACTTGTAAATGCAAATGGCGTTGGGATTGCAGAAGGAAGGGGTCATTATATAAATATAAGAGAAGGACTTATTTCGAAAATGGTTATTGCTGATGCCTCTTACACAGATCCCGGAAATCATTACGGTATTCATGAAAAAGGACTTACCTTAGAAGAAGAAGTTCTTACTTCTGTCGCTATACAAAAAGGACATTTAGAATACAAAGGAAAAGGGTGGTTTCTTGTTTTAGACACAGTTACGGCTAATGCGTTTGCCTTTGCGCGAGAGGAGGGGTTGGAATTGGCGTTTATTATGGCTATCCTTGTTGTTTTGGCTTTTTCTATTATATACTTGCTGATTCAGTTTTTAGTAATTAAACCAGTTACTAAGTTGAGCGCAGTAAGTATCGCTATTGCAGGTGGTGATATTAAGAAACGAGCCGAAGTGAAAAGTAAAGATGAAATTGGAAAACTAGCGATAAGTTTTAATAAAATGACAGATAATCTTGCTGAGTCATATCGCGAGCTTGAAAAAAAGGTTGAAGCTAGAACGAAAGAACTTGAACAGGCAAATAAAATGATGATGGGGAGAGAGTCGCGTATTGCCGATTTGAAGGAAGAAAATCAAAAA
>JAZGAA010000052.1:0-3679 GCA_036444215.1 Minisyncoccota bacterium | reverse complement strand
ATGGCGCTTGCTATATATCGCAAATATCGTCCCAAAACTTTATCAGAGGTTTTGGGGCAGGAAGCGATTGTGGAAATTCTTCAAAACGCTTCCCAGCTTGACCGTCTGGCTCATGCTTATTTATTTTTTGGCCCGCGTGGCTCAGGAAAAACCACAGTTGCCCGTTTGATTGCCAAACTCGCCAATTGTGAAACTAGACATAAAGACCTAAAATTTAAAAAACAAGGCGAGCCCTGCAATAAATGCCGTCCTTGTCAGGGAATAGACAATGGCTTGGCTCTTGATGTGGTGGAAATTGACGCAGCTTCCAATCGCGGTATTGATGAAATCAGAAGTTTGAAAGAAGGCGTTCGGCTGTCCCCTACTTCTTATCATTATAAAGTTTTTATCATTGATGAAGCGCATCAGTTAACTTCAGCAGCTTTTAACGCTCTGCTTAAAACTTTAGAAGAACCGCCGGAACATGCGATTTTTATTTTGGCTACCACTGATTATGAAAAACTGCCGGCAACCATCACTTCCAGAACCCAAAGATTTCATTTCAAGAAACTACCGTTAATTACAATTCTTGAGAAATTAAAAACTATCAGCAAAATTGAAAAATTCAAAATTGAAGAAGGAGCTCTGGAATTAATTGCTTCAGCTGCTGAAGGCAGTTTTAGAGACGCGGAATCATTACTTGACCAGATAGTTTCTTTGGAAGACGGTACTGCTTCAATAAAAGCCGAAAGTGTTGAAAGAATTCTCGGTCGGATTGGTTTTTCGCGAACCGCGGAAATGGCAGAATTGCTGATTAAACAAGACCTAAACGCCACTTTGGATTATCTTTCTAAAATCAACGAAGGTGGTTATAATCTGCTGCAATTTAACAAGGATTTAATTCATTATCTTCGCCGGGCCTTGGCTTTGAAAGTCAGCCCGGATTTGGAAAAAGAATTCAAACGAGAATTAGTTGAACAAGAAATCGCCCTTCTCAAAAAACACAGCCAAATGGTTGATGAAAGCAAAATGATTAATTTGCTGAAATCCCTGATTCGCGCTTATACGGAAATGCGGTATAGCCCGTTTCCGATAGTACCGTTGGAAGTGGCGATAATTGAGAACTTAAAGACCTAAATATATACTAAAAGACTTAAAGACTTAAATACGTACTGAAAAACTAAAAAACTGAAAAACTGAAATACATAATAAAATACTTAAATACTAAAAAACTTAAATACACTATGAATGAATTTAGATTTTTGGATTGGGATGTTTATAAAGAAGCTAAAAACTTAGTTAAAGAAATTTATAATATAACTAATAAATTTCCTCAGAATTTCAGGTATGAATTAGGCAGTCAAATTAATAGAGCATCTATATCTATTGCATTGAATATTTCTGAGGGTAGCGGAAAAAGTTCAGATCCAGAATTAGGTAGATTTTTTAATATTGCCATTGGCTCTGCCTATGAAGTAATTGCTGGATTAGACATAGCTTATGACAATAAGCTTTTATCAAAAGAAAAATTTGAAAAGAGCACTGAAAAATGTAAAAATATTGTAAGGCAACTAGGAAATTTTAAGAAGAAACTAACTAAGTAAAGCCTTTAGTTTTTAAGTACTTTAGTATTTAAATAGGCAAGCTTTCAGTTTTTAAGTATTTAAGTTTATGTATTGGCAAGCCTTCAGTTTTTAAGTACTTTAGTATTTAAGTTTATAATTTTGCCGGGTGGTGTAACGGTATCACGCCAGATTTTGGATCTGGAAATCGGGGTTCGACTCCCTGCCCGGCAGCTATCCTTCGCCAAGGCTTCGGAATAGCTTTGCCTATATATGCACTACACTTATATTTTATACAGCTCAAAATCTAAAAATTTCTATTTCGGTTATACCGAGGATCTTAAAAAGAGATTACATGAACACAATAACGGGTTATCAAAAGCAACGGCACCCCATAAACCATGGAAGTTAGTTTTTTACGCGGCCTTTGATACAATAAAAAAGGCAAAAGATTTTGAGCTGTATCTTAAAACTGGTTCTGGTAAATCCTTTGCCTACAAACGATTGCTAAATTGCGAAGCCTTGAAGAAGAATAAATTACAGGGCAGTTAAGGTGCTACGTAGCTTTAGCGAAGTACACCCTGCCCGGCAGCACAAGCAAAGCGAGTGATGCCGGCTTGCGCTCTTCCGAAGCTTTATGCGAAGGAGAGCCCGGCAGCTGATTTATGATATAATTGCAATACAAATAAATGAAAAAAATACTTAATTCCTTAAAAAAAGAAAGTGTAAAAGTTATCGTTCGAGAAAAAAATAACAAAAAGCATTTACTTGTTAATGGTGACTCCTCGCAGATTTTAAGTTTGTTTCCAGACCAAAGCATTGATTTAATTGTTACTGATCCACCATATAATGCAGGCCTTAATTACGGCAAAAGATATAATGATAACTTATCTTGGGAAGAATATGAGAGGAAAGCTCATGTATGGTTTGCTGATTACTCAAGGATATTAAAAATAGCAGGCAGTATATATGTAATGAATTATCCAGAAATAAATGCACGCCTGCTACCATTTTTTGAAGATAAATTAGGGCTAAAATTACGTCGCTGGATAACTTGGCACTATCCCACAAACATAGGTCATTCAAAAAAGAATTTTACTCGTAGTCAGCGATCAATTTTATTTCTGACTAAATCCGATGATTATATTTTTAATCGTGATGAAATATTACAATTATATGAAAATCCAGACGTTGGAAAGGTTCGTCAATTAATTCGCAAGGGCAGAAAAGGAAGAGGTGCGTATGATTTTATAACCAATACTGATTTTATTGATATGGAAGTCACTCGTAAAAAGAAAAACCTTTTTGATTCTTTTTATATTGATCTTTTAAAGAATGTTTCTGTTGATAGGTTGAATAAAAAACACCCCTGTCAGCTACCTTTTTCCTTATTAGAACAACTTATTAGAGTGAGTAGTAATGAAGGAGATGTGGTTCTAGACCCGTTTGCTGGCACTTTTAGTACCTCATGTGTGGCAAAGAATTTAAAGAGAAATTCGGTAGGCGTAGAACTTAATCCTAAGTTTATTAAATTGGGCATTAATCGGATGAAATAAATGACACTCACAAAAGAACAACTAAAGAAAGAAAAAGTGTTAAGTCGACTAATTGACGAAATATTTAATGCGACAGGATTTGATTCAGTTAATAATACAGATAGCGTGAATATTACCGTAGGCAATGAAACCTCAGACTTTGACAACATTTTCTTTTATAAAAACAAAAGCACAATCATTTTTATTGAAAGAACAATAAGAACTAACTCTAAAAATAGGTTAAGCGATCATGCCAGAAAAAAGAAAGACTATTTTAAAGCGTGTTGCGATCGAAAGCAAATATTTTTAGACCAGCTTAAAAGTAAATTCCCTAAATTAAGAACTTTGCTAAGAACCTACTCTACTAATGAAATAAATCTTGCCTATATATATACTTCCTATGAGTCTTTGGGAGCGCATTACAAAAAACGATATTCAAATTTGCATTTTTGGGATTTAAAGCAATTGTATTATTTTTTTACCCTCGCTTCAATTATAAAAAAAACTGCTCGGCATGAAATTTTTAGCTTTTTAGGTATTCCATTACAATCTCAGAATATACAGAGCAGCGCAATTCCGTGGAATAAATACAGAGGAATGATA
>JAZGAA010000051.1:0-2444 GCA_036444215.1 Minisyncoccota bacterium | reverse complement strand
GTGTCAGGCATTCCTGGATTTATTAATATGGCTGATGGCGACCGAACACTTCAGGTATTATGTTTAATGGCAGAGTCATTCAGGCGAAATTTCAAAAACAAAGTGCCGTATATTGCCATTGCTTGTAAGCATGGTAATCCTTGCGGAGCAGCTATTGATTGGGACGAGCCAATAACAGTCATAAACAAAGCTTTACTTGGCGACCCAATTGCCGTGATGGGCGCTGAAATAATGACTAATTTTGAAATTACTGACCAGATTTCTCAGGCACTATACAGAGTATCAGAAGAGCATCAAGCCAAAGTAGACAGGGAATTTTGGGGAGTGGATGTTATTTTTGCTCCGGGGTTTGATAATAAAGCCATTGAGCTGCTTGGCAAAAAAGAACGCCGGAAATTACTGGCTAATCCGGATTTGACTAATCCAATAATGCCAGTAGACGAGTGGGTAATTCGGCCAGTTAGAGGAGGATTTCTTCGGCAAAAAGCGCCTAAATTTGTTTTTGATAATGAATCAGTAGAGGAGTGGACCGGCAAAAATTCTCTTAACCAGGAAGATTTCGCCACCTTAATTATTGCTTGGGCAGCTGCTTGGCGGGCAGACAGTAATACTATTATGTTGGCTAAAGACAAAATGTTAATTGGTTCAGGAGTAGGGCAAAAAGACAGAACGAGTTGTTGCGATTTGGCTTTATTATATGCCAAGCGCGCAGGCCACAGCGCCGAGGGCTCGGTTTTTGCTTCAGACGCTTTCTTTCCTTATGCTCAAAAAGAAAGAAAAGATGCTCCATTAGAGGGCCCGGAGATACTTGCTCAAGCCGGATGTATTGGCGGCGTGGTGCAGGCCTTTGGTAAAAACTTAGCGCAAGTCAAAAAGTTTTTTGATTCCAATAATATGGCGGTTGCGTTTTTACCCAAAGAACATCGGGGTTTTAGTCAGCATTAGAAGTTTGAGCATATTGAAATTATTTTTTAAATTAGTATAATTTTAGAGATGTCTACTTTTCAAAATTTGCTTCAATTTCAGATAGTCGGCAACACAGGCAAGGATTATTTAATTGCTCTGGGTATTTTTGTTGGCGCGATGATTGTTTTAAAAATCTTTCAAAGCGTTGTCTTGAGTCGGCTCAAAAAAGCCGCTAAGAAAACCAAAACTGACTTAGATGATGTTCTGATAGAAATTGTAGAAAAAATCAGACCGCCGTTTTATCTTTTTATCGCTCTTTATGTGGGGCTTAAAACTTTATTATTGCCGGTTCTTGCTGACCAGATTATCTACGGACTTTTTATTCTTATTATAGTTTTTCAGATTATCAGGTCTTTGCAGATTTTTATTGACTACTGGACAGAGAAATTAATCCGCAGAAAAGAAGAAGCGGAGGATTCCGCGGAGTCATCTCAAAACAAAGCAACCGTAAAAAGCATAAGTTATTTCCTGAAACTTTTGCTTTGGGTATTGGCTGTTTTTATTATTCTTTCCAATTGGGGAATTAACATCACTTCATTGATAGCCGGCTTGGGCATCGGCGGTTTGGCAATTGCTTTTGCCTTGCAGAATATTTTACAGGATGTTTTTAGTTCTTTTTCTATTATGATTGATAAGCCGTTTAAAGTCGGCGACTTTATTATAGTTGACAACGATATGGGTGTTGTTCAAAAAATTGGCATTAAAACTACGCGGATTAAAACGCTTCAGGGCCAGGAATTGGTTTTTCCCAACAGGCAGTTAACCGACACTAGAATCAATAATTACAAGAAAATGGAAAAAAGGAGGATTGTCTTTTCTTTTGGCGTACTTTATGAAACATCGACCGAGAAAGTAAAAAAAATTCCGGAGATTGTAAAAGATATTATTGATAAAGAACCCAATGCGGAATTAGACAGAGTTCATTTCAAGGAGTTCGGCGACTTTAGTTTGAATTTTGAAGTTGTTTATTATGTAACCGTGCCCGATTATGGCAAATATATGGACACGCAGCAATCAATTAATTTTACTCTTAAAGAAGAGTTTGAAAAAGAAGGCATAGAATTCGCTTATCCTACGCAGACGTTGTTTGTAAAGAAATAAAAAATAATAGATTTAAAAATAAGGCGTAAAAATTTTACGCCTTTTTTATTGACTTCTGTCTTAATTATGACATGATTTAAAATAGTAAATTAATAAAAATAAACATAAATAAAAAAGGAGGAATAACAGAAAATGAAGGTAGCTATTCTTGGAAGTTCCGGATTCGCAGGCGAGAAATTACTTAAAATATTAGCAAAACATCCAGAAGTAGAGATAATTCATATTTATAACGAAGCCGAAATTATTTTTTTCGCTTTACCACCAGAACAATCAACAAAGTTAATTCCAGGATTTTTAGAACGGGGAATTAAAATAATTGATTTAAGCAGTGCTTATCGGCTAAATAATACGGCAGTGTATGGATTGTCGGAAAAGAA
>JAZGAA010000050.1:0-14815 GCA_036444215.1 Minisyncoccota bacterium | reverse complement strand
TGGGACTTTTGTCCGCGGTTTTAATAACTTATTTACAAACTTTTGTTTTAATTAAAATAAACTTTTTAAACAATATAAGTATTGTAGATTATCAAAATATCAATTTTGTAGTTCTTGGGTTTCTTTTTGGTTTTGGCGCGCTTTTCGGGGATTTAGTTAAAAGTTTTTTTAAAAGAAGAATTAACAAAGAATCATCTGAATCGTGGAAAATAATTGATCAGTTAGATTATGTAATAGGCAGTTTGATATTTGTTTCGTTGATTTTTACTCCAACGGTATTAGATATATTTGTGATTTTAATCATAAGCCTGGTTTTAACGATAATTGTAAATCAGATAGGTTGGATAATGGGTTTCAGGAAGGAACGATGGTGATTTATGGCGTCTAATATATTGTATCCATCCATTATTTATGTTAAATTTTACATATGGCTAAAATTGCAATCAATGGCTTCGGAAGAATTGGTCGTCTTTTTTTCCGAAACGCTTTCAATAACTCTGACATTGAAATTGTCGCTATTAACGATTTAGGCGACGTTGAAAATCTTGCTTATTTATTGAAGTACGATACGGTTTACGGCCGTTATGAAAAAGAAGTAAAAGGTGATAAAGAAAAAGGAATTTTAACAGTAGGCGATAAAGAAATAAAGTTTTTCCAGCAGAAAGACCCAACTCAATTGCCGTGGAAGGATTTGGGAATTGATATTGTTATTGAATCAACCGGGGTATTTGAATCATTTGAAAAAGCCAAAGTTCATTTGGATGCCGGAGCAAAGAAAGTGGTGCTTACGGCGCCGGCAAAAGACGCTGACGGGACACTCGGTAAAACCGTCTTGATGGGAATTAACGAAGGCGAATTGCAAAACATTAATCTTTCTTCTAATGCCTCTTGTACCACCAACGCGGCTTCGCCGGTAATTGCGGTTTTATCTGAAAATCCGGGCATTAAAAAAGCAATCCTTAACACTGTTCATGCTTATACAGCCACTCAAACCATAGTTGATTCGCCGGTAAAAGGAAGTGATTTGCGTCGGGGTCGGGCTGGAGCCCAGAATATTATTCCTTCAACTACTGGCGCAGCAAAAGCTACAACCCGGGTAATTAAAGAACTGGAAGGAAAATTTGACGGCATTGCTTTAAGGGTGCCTGTGATTAATGGTTCAATTGCTGATATTACTTTTGTATCCAAGAAAAAAACTTCGGTTGAAGAAATAAATGACATTCTTAGAAAAGCGGCTGAATCGCCTCAGTGGAAAGGAATTTTAAAAACAACTGAAGACCCGATTGTTTCTTCGGATATTATCGGCGAGCCGTACGGCGCGATTGTTGATTTGAAATTCACCAAAGTAATTGACAATGATTTGGTTAAGGTTTTGTCCTGGTATGACAACGAATGGGGATACGTAGAGACATTAGTGAAACATGTTTCAAATATCGCTTCGCTTTTGTAATTATTTATGATTATTTATCTTGGTGCGGATCACCGGGGGTTTAAACTTAAAAAGATTCTCAAAACTTATTTAAAGGAAAACGGCTATAAGGTCGTTGATTTTGGTAATGATCATTATGACGAGAGCGATGATTATCCGGATTTTATTTTACCTGTTGCCAAAAAAGTAGCTGAAAACCCCGAACAAAATCGGGGTATTGTTTTAGGCGGTTCTGGCCAGGGCGAAGCAATGATTGCCAATAGAATTAAAGGTGTTCGAGCGGCGGTGTATTATGGGCCGTCCGCTTTCGCCAAGGCTTCAGCGGGCAAGGAAGAAATTATTAAACTTTCTCGCGAGCACAATGACGCTAATATTCTTTCTTTGGGCGCAAGTTTTTTGGAGGAAGAGCAGGCAAGACAGGCAGTAAAAATCTGGCTTGAAATACCTTTTAGTAAAGAAGAACGTCATATTCGCAGAATTAAAAAAATTGATAGTTTATAATGCAAATTATTCCGGCGATAAATTGCAGCGATTTTAATTGCGTAAAAGAAAAACTTGAAAAAGTTGCGGAATTTTCTGATTGGGTTCAGCTTGACATTGCGGACGGGAAATTTACTAATTATAAAACGTGGAGCAAGACAGAAGAATTACAAGAATTAAGAAGCAAGAATTATGAATTAGGCAAACTTAATTTAGAAATTCATTTGATGATTGAGGAGCCGGAAAAAGTAGTTGGTGATTGGGTTAAAGCCGGAGTAAAGAGAATAATCGTTCATCTGGAAGCAATAGATTCAGGATTCATTATTCATGATTCAAGATTCAAGAACATAGAAATCGGATTGGCTATAAATCCGGATACGCCAGTGGAGAAATTAGTACCTTATCTAGATGGAATAAAATTCGTACAGATTTTAGCGGTTAATCCGGGATTGGCTGGACAGAAATTCCAGCCAAATGTTTTGGATAAAATAAAATTTTTGAAAGAAAACTATCCTGATGTTAAAATTGAAGTTGACGGAGGAATAAATTTGGAAACCGCAAAATTATGCAAAGATGCCGGAGCGGATATTGTTGTTTCAGCTTCGTATATTTGGAATAGCGATAATCCAAAAGAAGCGTTTGAAAAATTAAAAAATCTTTAATTATGGAAGTTTTGCATGAGGAAAAACTGAAACAACTTGAAGAAATGGCGAATACGATTCGCCAGGACATTATTAAGATGCTGGAACAGGCCGGTTCGGGTCATTCGGCAGGGCCTCTGGGAATGGCCGATATTTTTACAGCTTTTTATTTTCATATTTTAAATCATAATCCCAAAGAGCCGAATTGGCCGGAACGGGACCGGCTTATTTTATCCAATGGTCATATTTGTCCTGTGCGTTACGCAGCAATGGCGCGAGCCGGATATTTTCCCGTTGAAGATTTAAAAACTTTGAGAAAATTAGGGAGTCAGCTTCAGGGTCATCCTCATCGCAGGCATTTACCAGGTGTTGAAACAACTTCCGGGCCATTGGGTTCAGGCTTGTCGCAGTCAATTGGAATGGCATTAGCGGCAAAGTTAGATGGTATGAAGTATAGAGTATATTGTTTGATGTCTGACGGCGAACAGGATTGCGGAAATACCTGGGAAGCAGTTATGTTTGCCGGCAAAAATCGTTTAAGCAATATAACTGCCGTAATTGACCGCAACAATATTCAGATAGACGGCTTTACAGAAGACGTGATGCCATTGGAACCGCTTAGGGATAAATATGAAAGTTTTGGATGGCATGTTTTGGAAATTGACGGACATAATATTGAGGCGTTTGTTGACGCAATAAATGAAGCCAAAACGGTTTTTGAAAAGCCAACCGTAATTATCGCGCATACGATTCCGGGTAAAGGCGTGAGTTTTATGGAATTTGATTATTTATGGCATGGCAAGCCGCCGACTAAAGAAGAGGCAAAAGAAGCTTTAAAAGAATTAAGGACTCTTGGCGGTAAAATTAAAAGCGAACATGAATAAAGAAATTAAACTTTCAGAAAAAATTTTTAAGGACGACATAGAACAGGAGCCGACGCGTAACGGATACGGATACGGGTTAGTAACGGCTGGCGAGGAAAATTCTAACGTAGTTGTTTTGTGCGCGGATTTGACCGAGTCAACCCGTTCGCATTGGTTTGCCGAGAAATTTCCTGAAAGATTTATTGAAATGGGAATAGGTGAGCAAAATATGGCAGCTGTTGCTGCCGGGCTTGGAATTTCCGGGAAAATTCCTTTTATTTCTTCGTACGCTACTTTTTCGCCTGGAAGAAATTGGGAGCAAATCAGAACAACGATTGCTTATAATGATTCAAACGTGAAAATCGCAGGGCATCATTCTGGAATCTCGGTTGGTCCTGACGGAGCAACTCATCAGGCAATTGAGGATATTGCCACTATGCGAGCGATGCCAAATATGACAGTTATTATTCCTTGTGACGTTGTTGAAGCGGAAAAAGCCACAATAGCAGCAGCAAAGATTTGGGGACCGGTTTATTTAAGATTTACTCGCGAGAAAACGCCGGTTTTCACGGATAAAGAAACATCTTTTATTCCCGGTAAGGCAGAAGTATTTTATGAGTCAAAAAAACCAGAAGTATTAATTATTGGAGCAGGTCCGGTTTTGTATAATGCTTTATTAGCAGCCCGTGACTTGGAAGAAGACGGTATTGGAGTGATTGTTTTGAATAATCATACTATTAAGCCGATTGACGAGAGAAAAATAATTGAGTTAACTAAAAAAATTGGCGCTGTTGTAACCGTTGAAGAACATAATGTTATTGGAGGTTTGGGTGGCGCAGTAGCTGAAATTTTAGCGAAGAATTATCCTGCTCCAATGGAGTTTGTTGGAATGAAAGATGTTTTTGGAGAATCTGGTCCGCCAGAAAAATTAATAGAAAAATACGGCATGGGAGTAAAAGACATAAAAAACGCCGTGAAAAAGGTTATAAAAAGGAAAAAGTAAACTGAAAATTGACTTTTAGGGCTGGTTTTAATAATATTAGAAATATGAATACTATCACTGTTTCTAAAACAAAAATAAATAAAGAAAAAGGGGTTGTTATTTTGCCGTTAAAGGAATACCAGAAACTCTGCGAAAGCGCGGTACCTACTTATTATTTAAAAGGAAAAGCTGCGATAAAGGCGGATAAATTAGTAAAAGATGGTTTAAAGGAATATAAAAAAGGAAAGTGTAAGACAATAAAATCTTTAGCTGATTTGGATTAAATTTATTATGCGAATACAGAGAATAAAAATCTCTCCTCTTTTTGAAAAACGTTATAAAAAGATTCCAAAAAAGATAAAAGAAAAAGCAAAAGAGAAAGAAAAGATTTTTCGCGATAATCCATTTCATCCACCTTTAGGAACGCACAAACTTTCAGGAAAAGACAAAGAATATTGGGCTTTCTGGATAAATTATTCTTACCGCATTAAATTTATTTTCCTCAATAACGAGGAAGTTTTATTTTTAGACATCGGCACTCACGATATTTATAAATAATGAAAAAAGAATCTATAACTAAAGGGTTAAAAATTATTTTTCGCCATCTTGCCAAATATAAAAGAGATTTAATCATCTTGGTGTTTTTGGGCGTGATTTCAGCTATTGCCAACGGCGTAGTGCCGTATTTGGTTGGCCGTCTTTTTGACGCGATTATTGAGCCGTCAAAAATTTTTATTGGCACTGCGGTTGAGATGCCATTATTTTTGTTTTTTATAATTATATGGGGATTAGTTCAGTTAGCGTCAAATATTGTTGATTGGCAGAATAATTTAAAAAGCGATCAACTTGGAGAAGGTATTTATAGCGATTATACAGTAAGTGGAATCAGTAGGATTTTAGAATTACCAATATCATTCCATAAAAATCAAAAAATGGGTGAGATTATGAATAGAATAGAAAGAGCTGCTAATTCTTTATTTACTATTGCTAGCGCTATAATAATAGATCTCTCTCCGCAATTTTTAAGTATTATTGTTGCGCTTTTAATCACTTTTTTTATTAATCCGCTACTGGCTTTTGTTTTGGTGGGTGGCGTTATATTGTATGTTGTAATTTTAATTAAGATGGTTTCTCCAGCGTCAAGTCTTCATATAAAAATGCAACAAGCTTACGGTAAGGCGTTTGGTGACGCTTACGACGCTGTTTTTAATGTTCAGGAAGTTAAGCAGGTAGCAGCAGAACAACAAGAGCAAAAAAAGCTTTATAAAAATTTTAAATTAAAAGCAGGAAGTTTTCATAATAAATTAGTTAGTATTTGGCAGGGATTAAATTTCTATCAACGTTTAATTGTAGTGTTGACTCAACTCGTAATTTTTATTTTATCAATTATTTTTATTCAAAAAGGAGATATGACTATTGGTGAATTAATAATGTTTAACGGATACGCGGCAATGCTTTTTGGCCCATTTGTAAAAATAGGAAGGAATTGGCAAACAATCCAAAATGGATTGACTACTCTTGGCCGGGCAGAGAAAATTTTTACTTATCCTACGGAAATCTATATTCCTAAAAACGCGGTTATTCTTCCTGATATTAAGGGACAAATCACTTTTGAAAACGTCAGTTTCGTTTACCAAAAGAAACAAAGCAAAGTTCTTGATGATGTAAGCTTTGACATTAAGCCGGGCGAGGTGATTGCTTTGGTGGGCGAGTCAGGGGTTGGCAAAAGCACTTTAATTGATTTGATTTCGGGTTATTATTATCCGACTGCCGGAAAAATATTGATTGACGGGCATAATTTAAAAAATCTTGATTTGAAATTCTTGCGCGGCAAAATCGGGGTGGTCAGTCAGGAAATAGTGCTTTTTAACGACACTATAAAAACTAATATCCGATACGGAAAATTTTCTGCTAGCGACAAAAAAGTAATTGAAGCATCTAAAAGAGCTTACGCAGATGAATTTATTCAATCGTTCCCGAAAAAATACGAGCAGATTGTCGGGGAACGTGGAATTAAGCTTTCAGTAGGCCAAAAGCAAAGAGTGGCGATTGCTCGGGCGATTTTACGCGACCCGCGAATTCTTATTTTAGACGAGCCAACCTCGGCGCTTGACGCCAAATCCGAAAAATTCATTCAGGAATCTTTGGAAAAGCTGATGAGCGGCAGGACTACATTTATTATCGCCCATCGTTTAAGCACGGTTAGAAAAGCTGACAGGATTTTTGTTATTGATAAAGGCAGGATTGTTGAACAGGGCAGGCATGAAGATTTAATAAAAATTCCTAACGGCGTTTACCGCCACCTTTACGAACTCCAAATTGGGTTAATGTAATCTTACGTAATCTTACGAAACTAAGTTTCGTAAAATTGTGTTTTTTGGTTTTTTATGATAAGTTAATTTTATGGAATTAACCGTTCAAAAAAGAGAAATATTCGGGAAAAAGGTTAAAGAGTTGCGCAAGCAGGATTTGATTCCGGCGGAATTATACGGCCATGGATTTGAGAATTTACATCTTAGCGTTCCGGCTAAGGATTTTTCGCGCATTTTCAACGAAGCCGGCGAGAGCACGATAATCAAACTAAAAGTGGAAGGAGGAGATGGAAAAGAGAAAGGCAGTGAATTAAATGTCTTGGTTCATGATATTCAGAAAAACGTCTTAACCGACGAAATTTCTCACATTGATTTTTATCAGGTGAGAATGGATGAAAAGATTAAAGCCGCTGTTCCTTTGGAGTTTATCGGCGAAGCACCGGCAGTTAAAGAAAAAGGCGGAGTTTTAATTAAGTCAGTCCATGAAATAGAAGTTGAGGTCTTACCGGCTGATTTACCTCATAATATTCCTGTTAATCTTGATGAACTTGATGATATTGGCAAGAATATCCATATGAAAGATATTAAAATTGATGAGAAGGTTAAAGTTTTAATTGAGCCGGAAACCGTAATAGCTACTGTTATTGAGCCGATAAAAGAGGAAGAAAAAGTGGAAGAAGTGAGTGTTGAAGAGGTTGAAGTAGAAGGAGAGGAAGCAAAAGAGGGAAGAGTGGAGAGGAAAGAGGAGGGTAAGAAAGAAGAAAAGAAAGAAGCGGAATCGCCCGAATAATCCTCGAATTAAATCGAATGAATCTCGAATATTCGAGAACAATTTGAGCTCATTCGCTGAAAATTCGAGCGAGAAACGTATGAGGCCTCGTAATTTTATTGATATAAAAAGAAGACAGGATTCTTTCGCGGTAATTTCTCAAAGGGTTAATCTTAATAACTCTCGGATAATTTTTGTTCCAATTAAATCTTTAATAAGGACAATTTTGGTTATTTTAATTGTCCTTTCTTTTGTTTTCGGTTCGGTTAGGGCGCCGATTAATCAGGATTTTTTAATTCAGGCAGCTCAAAATGATGAAGAAAGGGCACAATTAGAAGCTCAATTGGCTGATTTGGAAAATCAAATTTCCGAGTACGAAGAAACCATTGCCGAGTACAAAACTCAAGGCAAAACTCTCCAGTCAGAAATTAATCGTCTGAACGCTAAAATTTCCAAAATCAATCTTCAAATAAAGGCGATTAATTTAAGTTTAAAAAAACTTAACTATGATATTAGCGCTACTCAATCTCAAATTAATCAAACTAAAGATGATATTAGTTTAAATAGAGAAAGATTATCAAAACTTCTTCAAAATATTTATGAAAATGAAGCAGAAAATCTGATTGAAGTGCTGCTAAAAAATCCAAAACTTTCGGATTTTTTCGGTGATTTAAACAATCTATTGGCAGTTCAAGACAGTTTGAGAATATCTCTTCAAAAAATAATTGAACTTCATAGTGAGTTAATTGACCAGAAGGAGATTTTGGCTTTGGAGCGGGTTGACGCGATTGCTCTTAAAAACTATCAAGATTCTCAAAAATCCAATATCCAGAAAATTAAAACTAAAAAAGACAATCTTTTAACAGTTACTAAAGGTGAAGAGTCAAAATACGCAGAGCTTTTAGCGGAAACCGAAAAAACAGCCGCTGAAATACGAAAACAGATTTTCAAACTGATAGGCGGAGGAGAATTGTCTTTTGAAGACGCTTATGACCTTGCCAGATTTGCCGAGCAGACAACAGGCATCAGAGCAGCTTTGATTTTAGCGGTGTTAGACAGAGAATCCGCCTTGGGACGAAATGTCGGAAGGTGCGGATACGAAACCGCAATGCATCCAACAAGAGACATTCCGGTATTTTTGGCAATTATAGAAGAATTAAATCTTACAAAAGACCTTGAATCGGGAATAATAAAAGTTTCCTGCCCGATTAGCGCTGACGGCGCGTATGGCGGAGCAATGGGTCCGGCTCAGTTCATTCCTTCAACTTGGGCGATTTACGGAGGATATAAAAAGAACAGTTCCGGTATTTGGAAATATAGTTCCAGCAAAGATTATATTGGAAAAATTACCGGCAGCAAACCGTCTTCGCCGTGGCGAAATGGCGATGCGTTTATTGCCACTGCTTTGTATTTGAAAGACGCTTATAATTCGCAGTCCTGCCGGGATTACAGCCAAAGAATACCGAGTCAGTCGCAAACCCTACAAGAACGCTGCGCTGCGGCAAAATATTATGCCGGCGGAAGATGGTATCGCTACCGCTGGGCTTACGGCGAACCGGTAGTGGAAAGAGCAAATAAGTTTCAAAGAGATATTAATATCTTAACTTCTTAAAAAGTTAAGATAAATTTCAAGCACCAAGCATCAAATAACAAATAAGCACTAAATATTCAAAATTCTAAACACGACGGGTTTTGGTCATTGGAATTTTGGTCATTAGAATTTATTTTTAATTTGGGATTTGTAATTTGGAATTTAGGCCTTTTTAAAGGCCTTTATTATCGGCTCCAATTCTCCTCCCATTATTTTTTCTATATTGTGCCACTTTTTATTTATTCGGTGGTCTGTGATTCTATCCTGAGGGAAATTATAGGTCCTGATTTTTTCAGCCCGTTCGGCGGTGCCGATTTGTTCCCGGCGCAAAGTTCCCAATTTTTTCTGTTCTTCAATTTGTTTTTGTTCGTATAGTTTTGCCCGCAAAATATTCATCGCGGTTTCCCGGTTGCTATGTTGGGAGCGACCGGCTTGGGAAGAAACGACAAGCCCGGTTGGTTTATAAATAATGCGAACCGCAGTTTCAACTTTATTGACATTTTGTCCACCCGGGCCCGAAGAACGAAAAAAAGAAACTTCTAAATCATTTGGGCTGATTTGAATTTCTTTTGGCTCTATTTCAGGAATAATAGCTACTGAAGCGGTTGAAGTATGAATTCTCCCGGTTTTTTCGGTCTTGGGAATTCTTTGAACACGATGGACACCTGATTCGTTTTTTAAAATCTCATAGAGATTTTGTTCTGAGTTGCTTATTTCAGCAATAAAAGTTTTATAACCGTCAAGCGAGGTTTGGTTAAAATCAAGAATAGTGAATTTCCAGCCGCGTTGAGCAGCGTATTTTTGATACATTCTAACTAAATCACCGGCAAAAATAGCCGCTTCGTCGCCACCCGTTCCGGCTCTGATTTCTAAGATAATTTTATTCATTTTTTTCTTTTTTAACTTTTGCTTTTTTAGGAGTTTCTTTTTTCTTAGCGATTCTGGCTTTGAATTTTTCAACCCGGCCGGCCGTATCAATTAATTTTTCTTTGCCAGTATAAAAAGGATGGCAATGGCTGCAAATTTCAGTTTGAATCTCCGGCTTGGTTGAACCAATAGTAAATTTATTGCCACAAGCGCATGCAACTTTTGTTTTTGGATAGTATTGGGGATGGATGTCTTTCTTCATATTTGTAGAGTTTAGCATTGTTTTTTACCCTTGACAAGAGTCACTGGTGGTCTATAATAAAATTAATATGCAAGAACAAGGAGGTTAAAATTCAAAATTTAATAACCAATTAATCGATGAGACTGTAATGCATCCACTCAGTTCTTTTAATGGGAGTTAAAAGGATTAGGTGGGTGTATTATATTGATTATAAATGATTGAAATGATTGTTCTTTGAAAAATTAATATAAAAATAATTAAACCAGAATTTTTTTAGTTGTCCCAAAATCGCCCGCAAGGGCGAGCCGCAGGCGAAGGCCGAGCGGCTGTGATTTTGAGGACCCCGTTAGATAGAGCTTTACTCATCTAACGGGGTCAAATATTTGCAGCCACTCGCACTTCGCTTAATAAGCTCGCGCTCGTGGGCAAATATTTGAGAGTTTGATCCTGGCTCAGGATGAACGCTGGCGGCGTGGATAAGGCATGCAACTTGAACGAACTAATACTCTTCGGAATATTAGTTAGTGGCGAACGAGTTAGTAACACCTTGGTACATACCCATCACTCAGGCATAACTCGGGGAAACTCGAGCTAATTCCTGATAGTCTGGCGACTATATCTTTGGTACAAAATTTATAAAATTTCTAATTTCTAATTTCTAATTTCTAATCAATTTTTAATGTTCTAATATTTTAAAATTAAAGAACTAGAAATTCATTAAAAATTAATAATTAATAATTAGTTATTAGCAAGCGTCAATTTATAAAAGATTTTGTATTGAAGATTTGGTCGTCAGTAAAGGATACAGCAATGTATTCGGTGTCGGAGTGGCCTAGGTCTGATCAGCTTGTTGGTGAGGTAATGGCTCACCAAGGCTATGACCAGTAGGAGGGGTGAGAGCCCGATCTCCAACGACGTAACTGAGACACGGTGCGTACACCTACGGGTGGCAGCAGTCGAGAATATTCCACAATGGGCGAAAGCCTGATGGAGCGACGCCGCGTGCAGGAGGAAGGCCTTCGGGTTGTAAACTGCTTTTAACTGGGATAAAGACGTGCTTCGGCACGTTTGATAGTACCAGTTGAATAAGAGGTTGCTAACTCTGTGGACTCATAAAGAGTCGGCGCAGAGCTCTTCGAGTAATCGAAGATAGGAAAACTCAGCTTATATGCTGGAATATCTTTCATCGTCCGCTGAAAACTCCTTTAAAATAAAAGGACGCGGTGAAAGACAATCAGCAGGGAAGTTTGTTATAATGATAAATAAAGCATTAAAATTTAATTTTAAAGTTGAAGCTTCAATTCAGAATCCAATTTGCAGAGGCAAAAGATATCCCCGAATATACATTGGCAAAAATGGGAGAGATCAATTTTTAAGATTGATTAAACCACATATTATTGATTGTTTTCAATATAAATTGCCACAATTATAACATAACCCCTCAGAGACTAATCTTGTTTTTACAAGAGAGATGAGTGTATTTTTACACTTATAATACGCTGAGCCCAATCACTTTATAAGTGTTTGGTGATGATATAGTCCAAATTTAAATTTATAAATTTAGCCAGCAGCAGCGGTAATACAGAGACCTCAAGCGTTATCCGGATTTATTGGGCGTAAAGAGCGTGTAGGAGGTTCGGTAAGTTCAATGTTAAATCCCAGGGCTCAACCTTGGAACCGCATTGGATACTGCCGAACTGGAGGAAGTCAGAGGCAGATGGAACACACGGTGTAGGGGTGAAATCCGTTGATATCGTGTGGAACACCAAAGGCGAAGGCATTCTGCTGGGACGTTCCTGACTCTGAGACGCGAAAGCGTGGGGAGCAAAAAGGATTAGATACCCTTGTAGTCCACGCCCTAAATGATGTCCACTAGCTGTTTCGAGTATCGACCCTCGGAGTGGCGAAGCTAACGCGTTAAGTGGACCGCCTGGGAAGTACGGTCGCAAGACTAAAACTCAAAGGAATAGACGGGGACTCGCACAAGCGGTGGAGCATGAGGTTTAATTCGACGATAAGCGAGGAACCTTACCAGGGCTTGAAACCCTAATGAAAGCCGTCTGAAAGGATGGTCTTCTCTCAAGGACATTAGGACAGGTGCTGCACGGTCGTCGTCAGCTCGTGATTTGAATTGTTCCCTTAAGTGGGGTAACGAGCGCAACCCCTGCCAGATGTTATATGTGTCATCTGGGACTGCCTTGTTTAACAGGGAGGAAGGTGGGGATGACGCCAGATCAGCGTGGCCCTTTGATGCCCTGGGCTACACTCATGCTACAATGGACGATACAATGGGTTGCGAAGCCGCGAGGCGGAGCCAATCCCATCAAAATCGTCCTCAGTTCGGATTGAAGGCTGCAATTTGCCTTCATGAAGCCGGAATCGCTAGTAATCGCGAATCAGCAATGTCGCGGTGAATACGTTCTCGAGTCCTGTACTCACCGCCCGTCAAACCAAGGGAGCCGGGAGTAGGTGAAATTTCATTTCGGTGGAATCAGCCTAAGCTCGGTAACACGGGTTAAGTCGTAACAAGGCACGTGTAGCGGAAGCTGTGCGTAGATCAATTAAATTAAAAATTTTTGTCGACTGTGTCCGCCGTAGTTTTAACGAAGGCGGATTACAAAGGTGTTAGCCATGGAGCCTAAAGTTATGGCTCCCGCCAGTCGCTGCCTCCTTCGCCGAAGTATCTTTGGCTACGGAGGCCGAGAAAGCTATGGCGGGTAAATGGGACAACTAAAAAAGTTTTGGCTTTTTTAATTTTTGAGTTATACTTATAATAATGGATTCCAAAAAAATTCTCCTTATTGAAGACGATATTTTTTTGTCATCTTTATTAAAGAATCGTTTTCAAAAAGAGGGCATTGAGATAATCCACGCCAAAGACGGCGAAGAAGCAATAGAAACTTTATCCAAAACAAAGCCGGATTTAATTTTGTTAGACATAATGCTTCCGAAAAAGTCCGGTTTTGAAGTAATGGAGGAAATTCGCTCCGATCCTCAACTGCAAATTCAAGATGTGCCGATAGTTATTATTTCAAATTTAGGTCAGCCGGAAGATATTTCCAAAGGAGAGCAACTTGGAGCAGCCGACTATCTTATTAAAGCTAAAATCTCAATTGATGATTTAATTAAGAAAGTGGAGGGGTTTTTAGGAAATTGATTTATCCACAGTTATAGAATTGTTGTCGTAATTAGAGTTGGTATAATTAAAAGAAACAATATAAAGGTCGATATACTACACGAATATACTAAATTATGAAAAAAGGTTTTACTTTACTTGAACTTTTAATTGTTATTGGTATTTTGGCGATTTTAGCCGCTACCACGGTTTTGGTATTGAATCCAGCCGAGCTTTTAAAACAAGCCAGGGACTCACAGCGAATATCTGACTTAGCAACATTAAACAGCGCCTTGGGAATGTACGTTACTGATGTTTCAAGTCCTGCCTTGGGAAGTGACACACTTTGCTATGTTAATGTAGACACTTTAGCAGCTGGTTGCGGAGGTCGACATGGTTCAAAAACATCTACTTATGATGTTGACAGAACTGTTGACGGCACTGGTTGGCTTCCAGTTGATTTTACTGATATTTCTGGCGGTTCTCCTTTGCCAACCATACCTGTTGATCCGACAAATACCACTACTTATTATTATTCTTATTCAGTTAGCAGTACCCCGGTTACATATGAATTAAACGTAGCATTTGAAAGCGCTAAGTATATGACTGATTTGGATCTTGACGGTAAAGACGGCGGCAACTCAACCAGCACTTACGAAATCGGAACTGAACCGGGATTAGATATATAAGTTTTAGTAGATAGTTGGTTAATATGATATTTGAGATTTCATTAACTATCTTAATCTTAGTTTTAGGTTTACAAATAATCCGCCATTTCGGCGGGTTATTTGGTTATCGCTCAATATTTGTGAAATCTATTTTTATTTCATCGGTTGTTTTAGTTTTTCTTTTATTGTTTTACACTACTTGGCAGCAATTTGAGGTTTGGTCTCAGAATGAATTTTCCAAATTTTTACTTCCACCTTATCAAGCCCTGGATTATTTTATTTTTTACAGTTTTTTCAAATTTTTCGCTCCGTATTTAATTTCTTTATTTGTAGCTCTGGTATTTTTATTTACGGCTAAATTTTTAAACAAAAAATATCAAGAGCGTTTCTTTTATTCAGAAGAGCTCTATTTTGGGGCTCTGGCGATATTTTTAGTTGGCCATCCGGGATGGCTATTTTATATTGTTTTTCTGATTGTTATTTATTTATTAATTCACCTTTATTCATTATTCATAATTTATGATTTATCAAGACGAATTTCCCTGTATTATTGGTGGATGCCAGTGGGTATTTTTGTTATACTAATTAGTAATTATTGGCTATCGTCATTGCCCCTGTGGCAACTTCTTAAAGTTTGAAGTTAAAAATTCAAATTATAATACATACAAACATACAAATATATTAACATTCAAACAGAGCTTAAATTCAAATGTTTAAATGTTTATATGTTAAGATGCTAAAATGATATAATGCTTCAAATTTCTCCTCAAAAACTTAAAGAGATTTTAATTAAACAGGGTTTGATTACGCCTGAACTTTTTAATGATTTAGCTTCGGAAGCTAAACGGATGAAACAA
>JAZGAA010000049.1:0-9081 GCA_036444215.1 Minisyncoccota bacterium | reverse complement strand
TTACTGTTCCTCGTGAAGTAGTTTTAATTAAAATCGCAATAATAATGGTTAGGGGTAGCAAAATTATACTCAACAGGGATGCCAAAACAGCATCCATAGTTCTTTTTGTGGCATCATAAACATGGCGCCGTGTTGTTATTTTTTCAATAAACCAACTTTCTTCAAGCTCATCAATTGGAACTTTTTGGAAAACAGATTCGTAAAAACTCGCTGAGTCCATAACTCCAATTTTTAAGGGCAATAATTTATAAATAAATTTAATAGCCGAAGCATTTTTTTTAATGATGTGGGAAGGAATAATAATTATGTCAATTTCATCATCAGTAATTGTTTTTCCCAGCTTTTTTAAATTATCATCATTCAACTCTTCTTTTACCCAATGACTGATATCATAGCCAAATTGAGGATTGGATTCTAAATAAGATGTGGTTTCAGTTATGGTTTCGGAATTGTCAATAATTAATAAATTGGTACGCCACCCGCTTTTAATTAGAATTTTAATCATTAACATTCTCCAGCCAAAATCCAAAATTCCGAAAACAACAGCGAATATCAAAAGATTGGTTTTTGGGGTAAGATGGAAAAGTGGTGTTAAGACGTAAAAGAAGATAACCGAAATAACGGCGCTGATGGCAATGGCCGGGATAAGAGCGCGGGCTAATGAGAAATTGTTTTTAAGGATTTTGTTCTGGTAAAGGTCAGCCAGATAGAAAACTAAAAGCCAAATAATGAAGATTAAGGAAAATGGCTTAAGGTGGGTTAAGAATGATTCTTTGAAATAAGACGATTCATAACGGAATAATAAAGTAAGGGCCAATGACCCGTATAGAATAATGATGTCGCCTAATAGTATTATTATTGTTTTTACTCTTGACATTTATTTAGTTAGGACTGACAATTAGGTTGTCGGTATATTTAATAATTCTACACTATTTCATTGTGGAAAATCAAAAAAAATCAGACAAGTTTTTATCCATAAGTATTTTAATTGCCGCGGTTTTAATTGCCGGCTCGTTGATTTACAGTGCCGGGCTAAAGAACGTTGACCGCTCGGATGATGAACGGATAGAAACGGATAAGGGGCAAGAAGCACTTACCGAGCCCCAGATTGGCGATGATGTTGTTTTAGGCGACCCGGAAGCGCCTGTCACAGTAATTGTTTTCGGCGATTATCAATGTCCTTTTTGCGGCAAATTTTTCAAAGAGTCAGAATCATTAATTCGGCAAAATTACGTTGAAACCGGCAAAGTTAAATTAGTTCATAAGGATTTAGCTTTTTTGGGTCCAGAATCAACGCTAGCTGCGCAGGCCGCTGAATGCGCCAAAGACCAAGGAAAGTATTGGCAGTATCATGATAATTTATACGAAACCGAATACAAAGAATTTCAAGAAAAAGGAAACAACGAGCATACGGGAAATTTAAACCGAGAGACCTTCCAGAAAATTGCTTCTGATTTAGAAATGAATGTTGACGAATTTTTAAATTGTTTTGATTCCCAAAGATATGCCAGCGAAGTTGAAAATGACATTAACGAAGCCAAAGCTGTAATGGAACAAAGAATTTCAACTCCAACTATTTTTATTAATGATAAGATGATTCAAGGGGCATATCCTTATGACGTTTTTGCCGAAGCTATTGAGGAAGCGCTAATTAACTAGTTTTTTTATTATGATTTTTAATTGGCTTCAATTAATTCTAGGTCTTTGGATAGTGGTTTCGCCCTGGCTGCTTGGATTTTACGTTAATAATATGGCTTTATGGAGTAATATAGTGGCTGGAACTGCAATAGTGATATTTTCGCTCTGGGCATTGTTCGGTGGAAAAACGAATATTCACTAATTTGTTACGAATCTTCACTAATCACGAATTCGTGATTCGTGGAAATTCGTCATAGATTTGTGTTGATTAGTATATTTATGGTAAAACTCTACACAACCTCAACCTGTCCTTATTGTGACATGGTAAAGGAATTTTTAAAGAAAAAAAACGTTGATTACGAAGAATTGAATGTTGCCGAGGATGAAAAAGCCCGGCAAGAGATGATTGACAAATCTCACCAGATGGGAGTGCCAGTACTTGACATTGATGGAACAATTATAGTAGGATTTAACCGTCCTGAGCTTGAAAAAGCATTGGGGATAAAATAATCATAAAATACGATTATTTAATAAAAGGTCGTTTTTTGTTTGTTTAAGTAAGAAAATAAAATTATTATGGCTTACAAATGTAATAAATGTAATGGTACCTCAGACGAGGGGAAAGAGTGCTGTGGCGCTCCTATGGTTGAAGAGCAAGCGGAGGGTGCTTCTACTGAAGCTCCTAAAGAAGCTCCTAAAGAAGGAGAAGATACTCCTGCTGCTTAGTAAATTACCATCTAAACTCGCCCTATCCAGGGCGAGTTTTTTGTTAAGAGCTTTATCTCCGATGGGACATCGGAACAATAAAACTGCTTAATAATTATATATAAATTTTTTGCGCTTTTGCTTAAAAATTTATATAATTATGGCGTATGTATGATTTAATCATTGTGGGCGGGGGTCCGGCGGCAGTGGCAGCCGGTATCTACGCTTCCCGCAAAAAAATAAAAACCTTGTTGATTGCCAAAAGTTTTGGCGGTCAGTCAACTATTGCCGCAGAAATTAATAATTTTATCGGCATTAAATCAATTTCAGGAGTTAAATTAGCAGAAGCGATGGAAGAGCATTTGCGCGCTCAGGATGGAATTGACATTAAAAGCGGCATTTCAGTTTCTGGCTTAGAGAAGAAAGGGGATATTTTTATGGCGACAACGGACAAAAATGAAAAGTTTGAATCAAAAACTCTATTAATTGCTGTTGGCAGCCGTTACCGCAGATTAAACGTACCCGGAGAAAAAGAATTTGAAGGTAAAGGCGTTTCTTATTGTTCTATATGTGATGCCCCGCTTTTTAAGGATAAAACCGTGGCTGTTATCGGTGGAGGCAATTCAGGATTAGGTGCCGTTATTGATTTACTTCCATACGTTCCAAAAATTTATCTTATTGAATTTACGGAATCATTAAAAGGCGACCAGATTCTTCAAGAAAAAATTAAAAATAATCCTAAAGTAAGGATAATTACTATGGCAGCGGTTCAGGAAGTTTTAGGTGACAATTTTGTTAAAGGACTTAAATATCAGGATCGTCAGAGCGAAGAAATAAAAAGAATTGAACTTGAAGGAATTTTCGTATCTATTGGCTATGAGCCGAACAGTGATTTAGTAAAAGATTTGGTTGAGTTAAATAAATATAAACAAATTATTATTGACCATAAAACCCAAAAAACGTCTCAGAAAGGAATTTGGGCAGCCGGCGATATCACTGATGTTTTGTACAAACAGAACAATGTCGCCATTGGAGACGGCATCAAAGCGGTTTTAAATATCTATGATTACCTCCGAACTCGTTCTTAATTTTTTAATTTTAGCAACAGCGGTTTTTGTCTTAATTCGGGCCGGAGTTTTTGTGGTGCGCTCGCTTATTCGGATGGCCCATTTTTTAAATGTTTCCGAATTCGCTCTGGCATTTATTCTGATGTCTTTCGCAACCACTCTGCCGGAATTTGCTATTGGTCTTAATTCGGCTTTTTCCGGCGAACCCTTAATTTCTTTGGGGAATATTTTTGGCGCTAATATTTTAAATTTAAGTTTAGTTCTTGGCTTAGTGGTTTTAATTTCTAAATCATCACTGGTGATTGACAGAAGTTCGCCTTCTCATCATCATAAAACCTGGATTACTTTTTTTATAGGAATTTCCCCGGTGATTTTACTCCTTGACTTAGAGCTTTCCCGGCTTGATGGATTAATTTTAATAATACTCTTTTTTCTTTATTTGGCCCGACTTTTTCATCTTAAAGAAATTTTTGAACACCGGAAAAGTTTTTGGATTTCTTTTATTAATCATTTTGAGCGCCGAGCCGACGGATTAAATCTCAAATATTTTTTCAAGAATTTGCTTGTATTTATTGCGTCAGTTGGCGTTGTTTTGGTCTCAGCTTTTTTCGTAGTGAACAGCGCTGAGACGATTTCTTTAAAAATTGGAATTTCCGAGATGCTAATCGGTATTTTCATTATTGCTTTGGGCACCACCCTACCGGAATTATCTTTTGGAATCAGGGCGGCTTTAAGAAAACATGAAGGATTGTCGCTTGGTAATTTATTCGGAGCCACCGCTTTTAACTCTACTTGGATTTTGGGATTAGTCGCATTGATAAGCCCGATTAAAATCGTTGATTCAACGTCATTCTGGATTAGCGCTGCGGCAATGGTTTTGGTTTTGTTTCTGGCCAATTTATTTCTTCGGACCCGTGACCTCATCAGCCGCCGCGAAGGAACAGTGTTGATTAGCGTTTATGTTTTATTCGTAATTGTGCAGATAATATTCTAGGCTTTTGCCAGAACTAAAGCAATAATTTTTTTAGCGCCATAAGATTTTAGAACTCTTACCGCTTCGTTCATAGTGGCGCCGGAGGTGAAAACGTCGTCAACTAAAATAATATTTTTTCCTTTGATTAATTCGGGGTTTCTTATCTTAAAACAACCAACAATATTTTTATTGCGAGCTTCTTGATTTTTTTGTTTGCTTTGCGATTCGGTGTCTTTAATCCGATTCAATCCCTCAATTAATTCTATGTTCATATTTTTAGCTATAAATTCCGCTAATAATTCTGCCTGATTAAAACCTCGTTTTCGCTCTCGCTGGGAGTGAAGGGGGATAGGGACTACAATATAGGATTTAGAATTTAGAATATAGAATTTAGGGTCTATATAACCAAGATATTTTATAAGTAATCCGCCCAAAAGCGGAGTTAGGCCGTCAAAATATTTATATTTGAAATAATGTATTAGATTTTGAAGAATCGGGTCAGAATAATTTCCGGCGGCAGCTAAGAGATAAGAATTGCTGTGACAGGTATTGTTTTGGGCTAATCGGGCTCGGCAAACCGGACAAAAAATGGTATTATTAAGTTTAATTAAAGAATAACAATCACGACAAATAAAATTTTCATACTTTTGTTTGTCTGTGTTAGTCCGCGTGCTGTCCGCGTTGGTCCGCGTCAAGTGCCGATGACAATTTATACAGAGTGGAGGGAAGAGAATATCAAGGATGGTATTCTTTGTTTTGATTAAAAATAAGGACATTGTTATAATTATAAAATGTCAAATGCCAAAGCTCAAATTTCAAAAGTAACTAGGAAATAATAACTAAGAACTTCCCTGTTTACTAGTTCCTGTTTACTAAATTATGTATGTTTAATTTTTTTAAAGCTAAATCTTATCTCGGTATTGATATCGGCACCACTTCCATTAAGGCGGTTGAAATTATTAAGACATCCACAAAACCAAAACTCAATACTTATGGTTTTTTGGAAAGCTACGGTCATTTAGAGCGTTTAAATAATGCTCTTCAGACCAGTTCTTTAAAAATAATGGATCAGGAGGCTGCCAAATTCTTAAAGATTCTTTTAGGGCAGTTAAATTGTAAAACTCGCGATGTTATTGCTTCCATCCCCGCTTTTTCGGCTTTTATCACTTTATTGGAGTTGCCGGAGATGCCGACTCAGGAAATTACTAAAACAATGAAATATCAGGTTCGGCAATATATTCCATTACCTGCCTCAGAAGTAACCATTGATTGGCTGCCGGTTGGAAAGCGAAAAAATGAACAGGGAATAACTAAGCAGCAGATTCTTTTGATTTCTGTGCCAAATGAACAAATCCGGAAATACCAGAATATTTTTAAATTAGCCGGCCTTAAACTTCGGGCCTTAGAGGTTGAAAGTTTAGCTCTAGTAAGAGCTTTAATTGTTAATGATCCGACGCCGACCTTACTTGTTGATATCGGTGCTCGTTCTACCAATATCGCCGTTACCGATCAAGGTTCTTTAAAATTCAATAGTCAGACAGATTTTTCCGGTGGTTCTCTAACTCAAGCAATTGCCAGCGGTTTAAATATTAATATTCGGCGTGCTGAAGAACTCAAAAAACAGAAGGGTCTTATAGGGACAGGGGGTGATTATGAGTTATCCACATTAACCATTCCCTTTTTAGATGCTATAATTAGTGAAGCAAAACGAGCTAAAGATAATTATGAGAAAAATTCCGGCTCTAAAATTGAACGAATTATTTTAGCCGGAGGCGGCGCTAATCTTTTGGGAATTGCTCAATATTTTGAAAGACAAATTGGCTTAACAACGATTATCGGCAATTCTTTTTCCCAAGTCAATTATTCTCCGGAAATTGAGCCAATTATTAAAGAATTAGGCCCAATTTTTGCGGTAAGCATTGGACTTGGAATAAGAGATTTTATATAAAATATGCCTCAACACAACCAATCTCTTCTTGAACAAGAATTAAAAGCCGAGAAGTTGCCTGTTGGTTTGCCTTGGCGGATTTTGCTTTTGGCAATTATTGTTTTTAGCGCTATGGTTTTTATCTATCTTGGTATGTTGCTCGGTTATAGGCCTTATCTTAATTCGCAAATAAAAAAAGTTGAGCAAGAAATTTCCGAGCTTAATAAAAAAATTGACGAAGGAGAGCAAAAAAATTTAACCGAATTTTATTCTCAATTAGCAAATATTCAGAAATTATTTAATTCTCATATTGCGGCTTCTAATATTTTTGATTTTTTAGAAGAGAACACTCATCAAGACGTTTATTTTATTTCAATGGATTTATCCATAAAAGATAGAGAAGTGAAGCTTGCGGGCTTATCTTCTTCTTATAAAGTTTTGGCAGAGCAGTTAGAATTACTCCGGTTAAGCCATCAAACAGAACAGGTTTTTCTTAAGGATTCCCAGTTAAAAGAAGGTTCAGTCAGTTTTATAATAGACCTAATTTTAAAACCAGAAATATTTTCATTATGAAAGCTTCAACCAAAAGATTAATTAGCATCGCCGTATCTATATTTTTATTTATTGTGGCATTAATTGTTTATACTTCTTTTATTAAGCCGGCCTATGGAGATATTGGAGAAAAACGTTCAGAATTAGCAGCTCAACAAGAAGTAAAAGAGCAGCTGGAATTAGCTGTGGAACAAGTCCAAAAGTTACTTGCCGAATATCAAGATATAGGTCTTTTACAAGAAACAATTTCTTCAATTTTACCAACCGAACAAATTGTGCCACAGGCAATTGCTCAAGTTACCGGTTTAGCAGAAAATAATTTTTTATCTATTCAATCACTTACCTTACGGCAGTTAGCGATTAAACCGTCAATTGATTCAAAATTAATTAAGGGATTAGGAACTTTAAGATTTGATATTCGTTTAGCCGGAAATTACGAGTCGCTTAAAACATTTCTTAAACAACTGGAGAGTAATATCCGACTAATGGATTTAGTTGATTTGAAGATAGAGTCTGTTGGCGTACCCGGTCAAAATATATTTTTATACACAATAATGGTTGATACGTATTATCAAACAAATTAACTAACAAACTAATTAACTAATTAACTAAATTTATGGCTATCATCATTGAGGAAGAAAAAAGAAAAATAAATTGGTTTGCTATAGTGATTAATATCTTTCTTATTGCTTTACTCGGCACGGTAATTTATTATTTGTTTTTTACTCAACTACCTTTAATTGAGGTAGTGCTTCCAATTCGTGTCCAATCTCTAAGTCAGTTAGCCAATATAGAATTTGACCCTCAAAGACTTTTTAGTCACCCTATTTATGATATTCTTCAGCAAATTATTCCTTCTTTAAGCGTGACTACTAGTACTAGAACTAATCCATTTATGCCGTAAAGGAATTTCTTAAAATTTTCGAACTGATAAGTGATGGAAATTTTACTAGAAAACCTTTACCCCATTAGATGAGCGAAGCTCTATCATAAATTTAAACAACATTGGCATGGACAATAAAACTTTTATTAATGAATTAACCAAACAAGGATTGCTCAGCGAAGAATTAGCCAAAAAAATCCTTCAAGAATCTTCTTTAACTCGGCAAAGCGCCGAGATGTTAATTTACGAGCGTCGATTAGCAAATGAAGAAGTCGTTGCTGGAATTAAAAGTAAACTTTTAAATGTTCCTTATAAAAAAATAATACCTGAGGAAATTAGCGATGAAATTCTAAAAACTATCCCTGAAGAAACTGTCCGCAACTATAAAATAATTCCCATTAGTCGTTCTAATGAGCTTTTGGTGGTTGGTATGCTTAATCCAGATGATTCCAAGGCCCAAAGTGCTTTAAAATTCATTGCCAAACAACTTAAAGTTAATCTTGGGGTCTATTTGATTACTTTATCGGTTTGGGAAACAATTTTAAGACGTTATTCACCTTTCCAAGGCGAAGTTGAAAAAGCGATTAAATCTTTAAATCTTCAGCCTGGCAAAGGATTACTTTCCGGACAAAAAATTATCCAGTTAGAAGAAGGAGTGGCAGTTTCTGAAGAGGCTCCGGTTATTAAAATTGTCGCCTCTACTCTTAAAGAGGCGGTTTGGTTAAAGGCATCTGATATTCATATTGAACCCCAAAGAAACCGATTAAGGATACGTTTTAGAATTAACGGTGAGCTCCAGGAAGTTTCTTCTTTGCCGATTGAACTTCATCAACCGCTTGTTTCCAGAGTTAAAGTTCTTTCAAATTTAAAAATTGATGAAACCCGAATCCCTCAAGACGGTCGTTTCCGAAGTATTATTTTTGGTCGGGATATTGATTTCCGGATTTCAACTTTTCCAACTCCTGTTGGCGAAAAAGCCGCCATCAGAGTCCTTGATCCTCAAGTTGGTCTTAAAGGATTAAGTGAGTTGGGATTAGCTGACAGAAATCTTAGAATAATTGAAGAAGGAATAGAAAAGCCGTATGGAATGATTTTAATAACCGGTCCGACTGGCTCTGGTAAGACCACAACTTTATACGCGATAATACAGCTGCTTAACAAAGACAATATTAATATTGTCAGTTTAGAAGATCCGGTAGAGTATTTTATTGACGGTTTAAATCAATCACAAGTAAGGCCGGAGATCGGTTACGATTTTGCCTCTGGTTTGCGCCAGATTCTTCGGCAGGATCCTGATGTGATAATGATTGGAGAAATTCGTGATAATGAAACTGCC
>JAZGAA010000048.1:0-9926 GCA_036444215.1 Minisyncoccota bacterium | reverse complement strand
AAGGCTCATAAATTTATATAAATTTGGCATGCGCATCTATGATATTGCTTTTTATATCGTTGTTTTCTTTTTGATTGGAATATTGGCTGCGAGCTTAAAAATAGATTTTATAATTATTATATTGGTTGCTGTTTTGGTGGCAGCTATTTTTTTATTCTATGGTTATTTTAAAGAATATAAAAGGTTTTTTTGGTTTGCTGGATTATCGCTTTTTGTTATTATCGGCTCTTTTTATTATTTTTGGGATGATTATTATTCTCGGCAAATCAATATCGTTTTTGACCAAAAAATAAATTTTGAAGGGATAGTAATAAAAAATCCAGAACGAGGCAATCAGCAAAAGTTGGTTATTGAGATTCAAATACCTTACTCAGGAAGGATTTTAACAAAACTCAAAAACTACCCGAGTTTTAATTACGGAGATTTAATAGAATTTGAAGGCACTATTAAAAAACCGGAAAAAGGTTCTTACGTTAATTACTTAGCCAAAGATAAAATTTTCGGCACTATCAGTTATCCAAAAACTAATCTTATTAGCAGTGGTCATGGTTCAAAAATCAAATTTTTCCTTTTTTCTCTAAAAGAAAAAACAGTCAGCAGTTTTCAAAAAGTTTTGCCAGCGGAAAACGCCGCTTTTCTTTCAGGAATTACTTTGGGCGAACGAGCAGAGTTTTCCAAAGAATTTAAACAAGCAATGAATAAAAGCGGCACCACTCATTTGGTGGCGCTTTCAGGATATAATATTACTATTTTAGTAATTGCTATTGCTTATTCTTTGGGATATTTTTTCTCGCGCCGTCTGACTTTTTGGTTAACACTTCTTATAATACTAGGTTTTGTCATAATGACCGGCGCCGAGGCCTCGGTAGTCCGAGCCGCTATAATGGGTAGCATTGTTTTATTGGCAAAGCGAGCCAATCGGCTTTACAGTTTTCGTAATGCTATTGCTATCGCGGGTTTTCTAATGGTTCTGGAAAACCCGAAAGTTTTAAGCTTTGATATCGGTTTTCAACTTTCTTTTATGGCTTTGCTGGGCATTGTTTATTTGCGCCCGGCTGTTCAAAAATTCTTTAAATTCAGCGAAGATTCAGGATTTCTTTCTTGGAAAGACAATTTTCTAACCACTCTTTCAGCTCAATTATTTGTTTTGCCGCTGCTTGTTTTGTATTTCGGCACTTTTTCTCCGATATCTTTATTGTCCAATGTTTTAATCCTTAGCGTTATTCCATTAACAATGACATTGGGGTTTATTATCGGCTTTTTGGGATTTATTTATTATTATTTTTCTTTAATTTTCGGCTGGCTCACAAATCTGCTTTTATCCTACGAAACCTCTGTTATCAAATTTTTAGGAGAGTTGAACATTCTTCAAATCAAATCACTAAGTATTCCTTTGGTAATTATTTATTATTTTGTTTTAATCGTTTTTATCTTATACACTCGCCGCCTCCCGGAATCTCGTCAAATTTAAGGAGTTTTTGATTATGTTTATCATACGCGTCACAAAAATATGCGATAGCATATTTTTGTGACGCTATACTAACTACGACATAACATTCATTACACCACATTGACGTTATATTTTAGAGCTTGTAAAATTGTAGTTATGAATAGCGAAACAAAAAAATGCCAGAATTGCCAAAAGGATTTTGTCATTGAGCCAGAAGATTTTGTTTTCTATGAGAAAATCAAGGTCCCGGCGCCGACTTTTTGTTGGGAGTGTAGAACGATGAGAAGATTTTCTTGGCGTAATGAAAGAACTTTTTATAGAAATTCATGCGCTATAACTGGTAAAAGTCTTATCTCGGGGTTTTCGCCTAAGTCAGGAATCACAGTTTACGATCGAGATATCTGGTGGTCGGATAAATGGGATTCAATGGAATACGGTAGAGATTATGATTTTAATAAGCCGTTTTTTGTTCAGTTCTATGAATTAATGCGACGAGTTCCGCAGCCCGCGGTTTTTAACGCGCGGACGGTAAATGCCGATTATACTCAACATACTGGTGATTTAAAAAACGGCTATTTAGTTTCCGCTTCATGGGGCGGTGAAGATATCTATTATTCATCAAGAGTTCATGAATCGAAAGATTGTTGGGATGTATTTGCGGTTTCGAATTGCGAACTTTGTCACCAAGACATAATGGTGAATAAGTCATATCGAATTTTATTCTCTCAAGATTCCGATAATTGTAGTGATTCTTACTTTCTTTTTGAATGTCGCAATTGCCAAAATTGTTTTGGATGCACCAATTTAAGAAATAAATTATACTATATTTTTAACGAACCCCACACGAAAGAAGAATATCTTAAAAAAATTAGGGAATTTGATTTAGGCAGTTTTAATAAATTAGAAGAATTGAGAAAGCAATTTTCTGAATTAAAAATTAAAGCATTGAGGAAATACGCCAATATCAATAATGCGCAATTAGTCACAGGAGATAATATTAAAAATACTAATAACTGTCAGAGATGTTTTGATGTATCTAAGGATATTCGAGATTGTAAATTTATTCAAAATGCCCTACAGATTAAAGATAGCTATGATGGCTACGGCATAGGCGCATCTGCCGAACTTTTATATGAAGTTTTTGATAGTGGAGTGCAAGGTTCAAAGTTATGTTTTGGAGCGATTATATACGGCGGCACGAATGTTTATTATTCATATAATTGTCATAGTTCTTCAAACCTCTTCGGCTGTGTCGGTCTCCGCAACAAACAATACTGTATTTTCAACAAACAATATACCAAGGAATCCTTTGACAAGCTCAGGACAAAAATCATAGAACACATGAATTCTATGCCATACGTAGACAAAAAAGGAAGAACATACAAATACGGAGAATTTTTCCCTCCAGAATTATCTCCATTCAGCTACAATGAAACCATAGCCCAGGAATACTTCCCTCTAACCAAAGAACAAGTAATAAAACAAGGTTATTCATGGAAAGACCCAGATGAGCGAAATATCAAAATCCAAATTCCAAATAACAAATTATCTGACCACATAAAAGACGTAGAAGATTCTATGGTTGGAAAAACCATTGAATGTTCTCACCAAGGCAAATGCAATGAACAATGCACTTTCGGATTCAAAATTATCTCAAAAGAGCTTGAATTCTACAAGAAAATGAATCTTTCTTTGCCACGTCTCTGTCCTAACTGCCGTCATTACCAAAGAATCAAACAAAGAAATCCACTTAAGCTTTGGCATAGAAAATGTATGTGCGCTGGAGAAGTTAGCGACCAACAACCAACAACCAACTACCAATATCAAAATACAATTGAACATTTCCACAAAACAGACCATTGCCCCAATGAATTCCAAACCACTTACGCTCCGGATAGACCTGAAATAGTATATTGCGAAAAGTGTTATCAACAGGAAGTAGTATGAAAATTGATAATTGGGTTATTTTGTTGGTTTTGTTTTTAGTTATTTTTGATATTTTTGTTTGGAAGCAGGTTGTTTTCGATAGTCCCAATGAAAATTTGGAAGTTTATTTTTTGGAAGTCGGACAAGGGGACAGTGAATTGGTTTTCTTGCCGGGAGGAGTCAAGATTTTAATTGATGGCGGCCCTAATAACAAAATTCTTGATGAATTATCTTCTATTCTAAACCCAACTGACCGCTATATTGATTTAGTGATTCTTTCTCATCCGGAGCTGGACCATTTTGGCGGTTTAATAGATGTTTTAAAAAGATATCAAGTTGGCGCTTTTATTTTTAATGGCCGACGGGGTACAGCTGCGGCTTTTCAAGATTTGGAAAAAGCGATAAAAGACAATAAAATTGCAGCCATAGTTCTTGGCGAAGGAGATAAAATTAAATACGCTGAAAATCAGTTTAATATTCTATCTCCATCAGAGGAATTTTTAAGTAGTTATGAGTTGAATGACACAACTTTGGTAATGAAGCTTGATAGTCAAGAAGCGAAAATTTTATTTACTGGCGATATTGATAAAAAGATAGAGAATTATTTAATTAAAAAATATGATTTAGACGTTGATATTCTTAAAATTCCTCATCACGGCTCAAGATTTTCTTCAAGTAAAGAGTTTATAAATGAGGCAAGCCCAAAGGTGTCAGTTATTGAAGTTGGAAAAAATTCTTACGGCCATCCAACTAAGCAGGTTTTAAACAGATTAGCGTCAATCGGCTCCCAGATTTTCCGCACTGACAAAAACGGAACTGTAAAATTGATAATAGATAGCCAGAATATAAATGTTTTTCATCGGACTAATTTTTAGCCAGCGAAATTATTTTGTCCAAAAGTTTCGGGAATTCTAACCCAACCAATTTGGCAGATTGCGGCAAGAGAGATGTTTCAGTCATTCCTGGCAGGGTATTTAATTCTAAGATATAGATTTTTCCTTTATTTACCCCATTAGAAATTCTATTTCTAACGGGGTTAATTATAAAATCAGAGCGTGAATAATGCCGGCATTTTAATATTTTATGCGCGATAATTGATTGTTTTTGAATTTCTTTGGTTAGTTTATTTGATATTTTTGCAGGCGTTATTTCATTGGAAGCGCCTTTTTTATATTTGGCTTCATAATCAAAGAATTTGTATTTTTTGTTGGGGATTATCTCTGTTATTGGTAGGGCAAAGAATTTTTTGCCTTTATAATTTTCAATAATACCGCATGTAAATTCCCGACCAGACAAATATTCTTCTGTTAAGATTTTTTTGTCGTATTTTTTGGCTAGATTTATTGCTTTCTTTAGCTGGGATTTTTTATAAACAATTGTCATTCCCACACTTGAGCCGCGGCCAACTGGCTTAACGATCAACGGAGGTTTAGTAGTTACTATTGGTATGTTTAAGCCGGCAGATTTAAATATTTTTCGGCTATAGATTTTATCCATTGCTTGTTTTGAGGATTTTGGGCCTGAACCAGTATAAGCAATTTTATGTTTTTCAAGAAATTTTTGAATTTTTCCATCTTCGCCGAATTCACCGTGCATAGCGTTAAAGATCAAATCAACTTTTTTAAGGAATTTTTTAGCTGAGATTTTTTTGTTGTTTTCAAGCCAGATTCCTTTTTTGGAAATAACACAAGGAAAAATAAGATATTTATCTTTATTAAGATTTTTAATAATCATCCCCCCGGTCTTCAATGAAATCTCATGTTCAGCTGATGGTCCTCCCATTAAGATGCCGATTTTTAATTTCTTTTTCATAATTAATATTTCGTAAAAATCTTTTTTCACTCGTAAATCTTTTCTCGCCAGCCGCTTCCACTCAGATAAATTATCCTCGTTCGTCGTCAGAAGTAACGGAAAATATCGAACTCAACCTCGCTACGCTCGGGATTCAAACAGCGACATTTTCCTACTTCTTTCCTCCTCTTTCGGTAATTTATTGCTTCGCTCCAACATACTGGCTATGAAAAGATTTATTCGTGTTTTATACAAAAAGATTTTTGTTGTCATTGTTTAAACAGGATGTTATTATTATAAACATAATGCGTATTTTAGTTAAGGATATTATAAATAAAGAAGGCGAGCAGGTTGAGTTGATGGGTTGGGTAGCGGTTCGGCGGGACCACGGCAAGATTATTTTTATTGATTTAAGAGACCGAAGTGGCATAGCTCAGATGGTTTTTACTCCAGACAATAAAGATATTTATGAGTTGGCTGAACAACTACGGCCTGAATGGGTAATAAAGATTAATGGAAAAGTAAGTCGCAGGCCAGAAAAAATGAAAAATCCCAACATAGAAACAGGTGAATTTGAAATTAAAGTTGAGGAATTAGAAGTTTTGAATCAGGCGGAAACTCCGCCTTTTGCTGTTGACACTGACGGTTACGAAATAGGAGAGGATGTTAGGATGAAATATCGTTATTTGGATTTGCGTAGGCCGCGTCTGCAAAAGAATTTAAGATTACGCGCTAAAGTTATCAAATTCATCCGAGATTTTTTGACTGAAAAAGATTTTGTTGAAGTGGAAACGCCGGTTTTGGGCAAATCAACTCCTGAAGGAGCGCGGGATTATTTAGTGCCTTCGCGGCTTCAACCGGGTAAATTTTATGCTTTGCCTCAATCACCCCAGCAATATAAGCAGCTTTTAATGGTGGCCGGTTTAGAGAGGTATTTTCAAATTGTTAAGTGTTTTCGTGATGAAGACACTCGCGGCGATCGCCAGCCGGAATTTACTCAATTAGATATAGAGATGAGTTTTACAAATCAGGAAGAGATTTTGAAATTGGTAGAAAATCTTTATGTAGAAGCTGTTAAGAAGTTTATGCCGGAAAAGAAAATCAAAGAAATTCCTTTTCCGAGAATATCGCATAAGGAAGCGATGGAAAAATACGGCAGTGATAGGCCTGATTTACGTGATGATAAAAATAATAAAAACGAATTAGATTTTACTTTTATTGTGGATTTCCCGATGTTTGAGTGGCGTGAAGAGGAGAAACGCTGGGATGCGGTTCATCATCCTTTTACCAAGCCGAAAATTGAAACAGCCGAAGAATTAAAAAAAGACCCGTCAAAAATCGGCGCTTATCAATATGACATGGTATTAAACGGAGAAGAAATTGGAGGAGGCAGTATCAGAAGTCATAATCCGGAAATTCTTAAAACAGTATTTGAGGTAATGGGACACAGCAAGGAAAATATTAAAAAACAATTCGGTCATTTAATAGAGGCATTCAAATACGGCGTGCCGCCTCATGGAGGAATTGCTTTAGGCCTTGATAGATTATTGGCAGTTTTATTGGATGAACCCAATATCCGTGAAACAATCGCTTTTCCGAAAACCGGCGACGGCCGGGATTTAATGATGGACGCGCCGTCCGAGGTTGACAAAAACCAATTAAAAGAATTACATATAAAAATAACAGAAAAATTATGAAAACAGAAAAAACGTTCATCATAATAAAACCAGACGGAGTACAGAGGTCTTTGATTGGAGAAATTATTCGACGATTTGAGAGGACGGGGCTGAAACTTGTTGCCGTAAAAATGTTTGTACCGGACGAAGATTTTATTGAAAGGCATTACACAATTTATCCGGAGTGGAAAGGGACAGTCGGAGAAAAAACAATTAAAAGCTATCGCGAAAAGGGATTAAAGCCGCCGTATGACGACCCGCATAAAGTAGGGGAAATAGTTCTTGCCAATCTTAAAAAATTTATGACTTCAGGCCCGGTGATTGCCATGGTTTGGCAGGGACTTCACGTAGTAAAGCTGGTCAGAAAACTGATTGGCGGAACAGAGCCGTTCGCTTCCGACGTAGGCACAATCCGCGGCGATTTTGTTTTGGACTCGTATCAATTGGCGGACATTGACGGAAGGTCCATAAGAAATCTCGTGCACGCATCCGGTTCAATTGAAGAAGCAAATAAAGAAATCGCTTTGTGGTTTAAGCCGGAAGAAATCATAAATTATCGTCTGATTCAGGAAAGAATCTTATATGATGTTAATTTAGATGAGATTTTGGAATAATTACCCATTGATTTTTTTATTTTTTTTGCTATAATGATAATGAGTTCCAGTTAGTGATTTCTCGGATCAAGTCGGATTTTCAGGGAGGACAATAGCGCTTTGGTCCTTGGACTAAAGTTGAGTTCACCCACCTGGCGAATAGCCGGGAGAATCCAACGGCTGGAACTCATGAAATGGCAGTTGAGAAACTGTTTTTTCATTTCTGAATTTATCGAAGGATTGATATTTTGTAAATTATTTGTAATACTATATACTAAATCCCAAATAACAAATCCCAAATCCCAAATAATATCCAATGACCGAAATTCTAATAATCGAAACCCGTCGTGTTTAGAATTTAGAATTTAGAATTTGGAATTTATTTGTTATTTGGTGCTTGGAATTTGGTGCTTCTAAATCTATGCGTCAATGTCAAATCTGCGGGAAGGGTTCAATTATGCGAAATGCCAGAAAAAAACTTCGTGGCATTTATAACCCGACCGGTAAAAAAAGAAAATATCCTAATCTTCAGAAAACTCGTTCTCCGGAAGGGAAGCGAATTTCGGCCTGCACGACTTGTATTAAAAAAATAACTAGATCCAAATAAGATTTAGTTATTTTTTGTTTATGAAATACTTAATTTTAATCATTGTCGGGATTTTGGGGGTTTGGGTTGGCAGTTATTTGGGCAGGCAGAGAAATATAAGAAAGGCAGGGTCGCTAGAAAGAATACACGAAGCGAGACAAAAAAATAAGGAAGAGGCGAAATTGAAAATAATGAATATAATTGAAAGAAATGGCCGCATTACTAATGACGAAGTTGAAAAATTAGTGGACGTTTCTGATGCGACTGCAACTCGCTATCTTGATGAATTAGAGCAAGAGGGAAAGGTAAGCCAAAAAGGAGAAGGAAGAGGAGTTTATTATACAAAAACTTAGTAAAAAAACGGCTCATATGGCGTGTGAGCCGTTTTTTTGCGGGTAATTTTTATTTCTCTAACTTCTCTAATAGTTTCTCTAATTCGCGCGAATGGTGGAATAAGGAAAGTTTTTATTATATAATAATTGAGATATGCGAATTTTAGAAAAAAGTTTAAAAGTATTAGCTAATCGGCGACGCTTGGCAATACTTAAATACTTAAAACGCAACAGGGAAGCGCCAGTGGCAGAAATTGCTCATGAAATTGATTTATCATTTAAAGCCACTTCAAAGCACCTTGGTATTTTAGCGGCTATTGATATTATAGAGAAAGATCAGCGAAGCTCGCAGATGTTTTATCGTTTGGCCGCTAATCAAAAACCAGTAGTTAAATATATTCTTTCTCTTCTCTAATTCGCGCGAATGGTGGAATAGTAGAGTAATAGTTAAAAAATATGGATGAAATAAAAATCAATTGGTTTACTAAAATATTTTTGAAATTTTGGCCGAAGTTAATAATGAAACGATTGGCTAAAAAGATGGGTATTAATAATCCATTATTTGATCAAGCTCATGAAGTTTTTTCTCAAACTAATCGCATTGATATTTTGCCATTAAAATCCGGGCATCGCGGCTTTATGATTGTTATAGACAGGAAAACTGCTCTTTATTTTTATCAAGACGGCGACCACTTTATTTATGATGGTTTTGAGATGGGTAAATATAATGAAGGCGATGTGACAATATTTGATAATATTAAATAGTTTATAAGGACTAATTCGCGCGAATGGTAGAATGAATGAATTGGAATAAGTAAATAAGTAAGAATATAGAATTGTGATAAAATAAGGGTATGTACAAGAAATATGTTTATTTTCTTTTGATAGTTATTGTTGCGGCGGTTTTGATTTGGTCATCTACTTGGGCGCAGGAAGTTTTTTATAAAGCTTTAATTATAGTAGAAGATTTTATTAATCTTCATCCTTTATTGGGGATTCTGATATTTATTGGCTTAACTGTTCTCTCTGCGATGTTTGCTTTTTTTACAAGCATTGCTCTTGTGCCTATTGCTGTTTTTGCTTGGGGTCAGGGCTTTTCATTTATATTATTGTGGATGAGCTGGCTTCTTGGAGGAGTTATTTCCTATTTTATAGGAAGAGGTTTGGGCAGGAAAGTTGTAGGTTATTTTGTTCAGTTAGAGAAAATAGATTATTATGAACAACGGCTTTCAACAAAAATAGGGTTCTTTATGATTTTTCTTTTTCGGCTGGTAACGCCGGCGGAAATTCCGGGTTATTTATTGGGAATTATTCGTTATAATTTTGCCAAATATTTATTAATAACTCTTTTAGCTGAATTGCCTTTTGCTCTGGGCGCGGTTTATGTAAGTGAGGCATTTCTTAGACAAGAAAGGTTTATGTTTTTAGGTATATTACTTGGAGGATTTATTATTATTAGTATTATTTTCCATATTTTCCACAAGAAATTTATTCGTCATTAAGTGGAAAACATTTTTTATATAATGTACTATTAGGAAATATATTATGGATGTTTTTTCTATAACAATATTT
>JAZGAA010000047.1:0-2493 GCA_036444215.1 Minisyncoccota bacterium | reverse complement strand
TACAATATTGGCTTGCCCGGCCCTCCGGAAAAAGAATTTTAGGAACGAGATAATAATTGCTTCATTCAGGAAAAGTGTTGAAGGAAGAGGCAATACTCAGCCTTGTGCACGTTTTGCACTAACGTCCCGACGATGTATCCCAACGAGTCTCAACATATTTATTTAACAGGATAAAATATGCTTCTCGACAATAAGACAAGATCAAACGAAAATCGCCATTTTAAAGTTTTTGATCTATTATCAAACTATGTTGAAACCGGCCAGGTTGATATTGTAACCGGTTATTTTTCTGCCTCCGCCATTGCAAAACTCTCTGACGAAGTTAACAATGCCAAATCATTTCGCATGATTTTGGGCGATCTATTACAGACCGAAGCCAAAGATGACAGAATAATCAACCTGTTAAGTGATAGCCTGGCAGTAGACCAAACTTTTTTCCTAAGTGTTTCCGCCAAAAAAGCGGTTGAATTTTTAAAGCAGGATAAAGTCAGGATAAAAACAATCCAGCGCAAGTTTTGCCATGCCAAAACTTATATTTACAAAGACAAAGACCCGCGCAAGAATTTCCAGATTATTGGAAGCTCAAATTTAACCGAAGCCGGACTGGGGCTAAAAGAATCCGCCAACATTGAACTGAACCGGGCTGAAACCGGCGACAGTCCTGATTACCATGAACTGACCGAGTGGTTTCAAGAGTTGTGGAAAAGCAAGTTTGCTCTCGAGAAAATTGAACTGGCTGACAAAACAAAAATTGACTGCAAAGAACACCTCATCAATCTAATTCAAAATTTCTATAAGGAATATTCTCCAACCGATCTTTATTACAAGGTCTTGTATGAATTGTTCAAAGAAGATTTGCTGTCAATATCTTTTGACAAAGAATTTATAAAAGAGATCAGTCATCTGAAAGATACTATCATTTACAATAAGCTCTATTCCTTTCAGCAAAAAGGGGTTATCAGCCTTATTAAGATGTTGCAAAAAGAAAACGGGGCTATTCTGGCCGATGCAGTCGGCCTGGGTAAAACATGGTCAGCCATGGCGGTAATGAAATATTTTGGAATCAAGGGTTATAAGGTTATTTTGCTGTGTCCCAAAAAGCTGGAAAACAACTGGCGGCAATATCTTGAAGGGCACCGTTCAATATTTGAAAATGACAGATTGAAATATACCATCCGGTTTCACACAGACCTGCAGGATGAAAGGCTGCAAAACTATCAGGACGGTTATACTATCAAAAGATTTTTTCAGGGCAATCCAAAAGTTCTGATAGTAATTGATGAAAGTCATAATTTAAGAAACGACAAATCTTCACGATACAAATTTCTGGCTGATAATATCCTGCGGAAAAATAAAGATGTTAAGGTATTACAACTGTCCGCCACTCCTATCAACAACCGGCTGACAGATATCCGCAATCAGTTTAAACTGATCAAAAAAGGATTTGACGAAGGTTTCAGAGAAAGCGAACTTGGCATTAAAAGTCTGCAGAATATTTTTGCCAATGCTCAGAAAGAGTATAAAAACTGGCAAAACCTGGAAAATAGAAAGATAAAAGATTTTATTCAGATCCTTCCGCAGAAGTTTTTTGACCTGACCGATTCGTTAATTGTAGCCCGCACCAGGAAATTGATTGAAAATGAATTTGGAGCAATGTCTTTTCCGGCAAAAGAAATTCCGCTTAACGAATATATCAATCCTGAAAATATCGGCCGCCTCAAAACATTTGACGATATCCTGGATGCGATTAAAGTCAACCTCACCGCATACAGGCCATCTGAATACATAACCGATGAAAAACCGGTCAGTGTTCTTGAAGACCCCAGGCAAAGAGAAAAATTTCTTGTTAAAATGATGTTCATACTGCTTATGAAACGGCTGGAATCAAGCTGGTTTTCATTTAAAAATACGGTTGAAAACATTTTAAATCATCATGAAAAGGCTCTCTCAAAAGTAAACAGCTATATTGAGTCACAGCAGAGCATAAACCTGGAACCGGATATTATCGATGAGGAAGTTATTGAAGATCTGGAACAGGCAGCAATGGACTATGCTGCGGCCGGTATGGAAGAGGATACAGGGCTGCCCGAAGAATTGAGCCTGGGCAAAAAAAATCCTGTTTTGCTTTCAACTATTACCGATATTGATCTTTTTAAAAAGCATCTTGAAGAAGACATAGCAAAGTTTACAATTTTGAAAGAAAATCTCAATATTTATGAACAGGAACTTATTGATAATAAAAAGACTGACAATAAGCTGGATAAACTTGTCTGGTATATAGAAAAAAAGAGAAAAGAACGCGTCAACAAAAAAGTGCTGATATTTACGGTTTTTAAAGACACGGCCCAGTATCTTTTCCGGGAACTTATAAAAAGAGGTTATAAAAAAATTGCCTATGTTTCAGGCTCCCTGTCGGAAACAGATGGCGGTTATAAGGGCTCAAAGTTTTATGAAATTCTTCAGCGTTTTGCGCCTTATACAAAATTATACAAT
>JAZGAA010000046.1:0-5127 GCA_036444215.1 Minisyncoccota bacterium | reverse complement strand
GCTTTCTACAAAAAAATGAATCTTCCTTTACCCCGCCTATGCCCTAACTGCCGCCACTACCAGAGAATAAAACAGAGAAATCCATTAAAACTCTGGCATCGTAAGTGCCAATGTGCTGGTAAAAAATCTGATAATGAAGTTTATAAGAATACTATTGAACATTTCCACAAAACAGACCACTGTCCTAACGAGTTTGAAACCACTTATTCTTCAGAAAGAAAAGAAATAGTTTATTGCGAGCGTTGTTACCAGCAGGAAGTAGTATAATGTATCATTTCAATACATTGAAGCGCTCTGTCACGTCAGAGCGCTTAATCTTAAATTAATTTAAATATCCTAAATAACTAATCTTTCTCTAAAGCTTTCTTAATACTTTCTTTCAATCCCTCAATATCAGGGGATTTTTTTTCAGTTGGTTTTTCTTTTTTAACTTGCCGAACGAGCTCTTGTGTTTTTGGTAATTCTTTTAATGAAATAAATTTTTCTTGTTTCTGCTCTTGAATTAACTCTCCTTTTTTCTCTCCTATAGTTTTTAAAAGCGAATCCTGTCTTTTTTGAGGTTCAAATTCTATGCCCATTTCTCCCAAGCTTTCAGCGTATTTAAATCTTGGAGTAAATCCCTTTTTTACAAACGGTTTTTTATCGCCTCTGTCTTTAAATGACGGCGCTCTAGCGTCTGTAAATCCGCTCCAACGAGAAATTGCTTCTTCTACTTGTTCACGCGGTTTGGAATAGGATTGCCTTGATATTTTAATCACTTCGTCTTTATTGTCTTTGTGGTTGGCAACGGCAAATGGCAGCAGAGTAACAGCGGAAAAAGGACGGCTGGTTATTCCGTCAACCATTAATTTAAGATAAATATTGTAGTTTGGAAGATTGATTATGTCTTGAATATTGAATTCCGGCTCAAATTCCTTCTCAAGAAATTCCGCGTCAGCCGCTCCGACCCTAAAAGCGAGCATTGTTCCGACATTGCCGAAAATAGCGTCTCTGACTTTGGTTGACGTTTCGGTCAATAACTGCCCGACGTATTGATGAGCAATAATAAGGTTAAGCCGGTATTTTCTGGCTTCCGAGAGAATGCCGGCAAATGATTCTGTAACAAAGTTTTGGAATTCGTCAACGTACAAGTAAAAATCTTTTCTTTCTACTTCAGGAATTCTCACTCTTTCCATAGCAGCTAACTGGATTTTAGTAATAAGCATTGCTCCTAAAAGCGCGGAATTATCTTCGCCAATTCTTCCTTTTGAAACATTAATAAGCAGGATTTTTTCTTTGTTCATTATATCCTGGATATTAATAGTGCTTTTTGGCTGGCCTACGATATTTCTGATTAAGGAAGTGGACAAGAATTGACCTACTTTATTTTGAATAGGCACAATAGCTTCGTTTCTGAATTGGTCCCGCCAACCTTCGTATTCATGAACCCAAAATGATTTAATTACGGGGTCTTTAATGTTGGAGATAATTTGTTGGCGATAGTCTTTGTCAACTAAAATCCTTGTTATGCCTAAAAGTGTGGTGCCCGGAGTATCCAGCAACGCAAAAATACAGTTGCTTAAAATATATTCCATTCGGGCTGACCAGACATTGGCCCAGATTTTAGTAAAAATTCCCATCAAGTCAGAAGCAACCAGATGTTTGTATTTAGGGTCAGGAACTTCCAAGACGTTAAAGCCAATCGGATAATCAGTATCAGCCGCGTTAAAATAAACAACGTCCTTAATTCTCTCTTTTGGTATTTTATCAATAATTCCTTCAACAAGTTCGCCATGCGGGTCAACAATACAGACGCCTTTGCCGTTCATAATGTCTTGGAGGGCTAAATTAGCCAATAGAACACTTTTACCGGTTCCGGTTTTTCCGATGACGTACATATGCTGCCGACGGTCAGCCGGTTTAATGCCAAACATTCTTTCCTGATTCCGAAAATTAGTTTTAGCAAATAGAGTGATTTTATCTGTCATATTAGCATAATTATACCATAAATTTAGTTGTTTACAATTATGGATAAAGTGGTTATATTTATTAAAGAATTATGTTATCTTATACTGATTTAAAATCAGGTGTTTATATTGTGGCTGACAAACAGCCGTATTTAGTGGTGGAATCTGAATTCGTGAGAATGCAACAGCGGAAACCGGTAATGAAGACAAAAATTAAGAATTTAATAAGCGGTAAGACAATAGAGAGGTCATTTCAGCCCAGCGATAATATTGAAGAAGCGGAACTGGAAAAAATGAAAGCCCAATTTATTTACGAGAGTAAAGGAGAATATTGGTTCCACGAGGTAGATAATCCAAAAGATAGATTTTCACTTAAATCAGAAGAGATTGGAGAATTAGATAAGTTTTTAAAGCCGAATTTGGAAATAACGGCATTAAAGTTTAGGGATAATATTATTAATATTGAACTGCCGATTAAAGTTGATTATAAAGTAGTTGAAGCGCCGCCGGCAATCCGCGGCGACACTGCCCAAGGAGGCACAAAAACCGCGACTATTGAGACCGGCGCTAAAATCACTGTCCCGCTTTTTATTCAAGAAGAAGATATAATTCGTATTAATACTCAAACTGGTGAATATGCCGAAAGAGTTGAAAAAGGGTAGTCGTAGAAATTCTTTTCTCGCCAGCTGAAATGTGCCTCGGGCAATTACTTTTCGGAACCAGAATAATTTTGTTCCAGCGACAAAATTTTCTTCTCCCTCGTCCCGCTGGCTCGCCTTCGGCGAGACCAAGCCCAGCGTGACTGCGGGATGTTCCTCAAAGCAATATGCCCTCGGCTGATATTTATATTTGGCTGCGAAAAAATTTTCTACTCCAAATAGGTTGAGAAATAAAATCCCCGGTGCGATAAACGCAACCGAGGATTTTTTAAAAAAATACTTCACATCCGGCCCAACATCACCAAAATGGCTATAGCAACTACATTGACGATTCCCCAGAAAATAGTTTCTTTCTTTTTTTTTCGTTCTGTTGCTTGTACAAGGCGCATGCCTTGTAAAAATTGGAAAATACTAAATATTATAGCCAAAATAACGGATACAATAATCATTTTACCCCTCCTCTTATTATTGGGTTTTCAATCAAGAGTTATTAAAATATTGTGTAGGTTCTAAAATAAAACTATCACAAAACAAGATAAATGTCAATGCTTTTTATTTTCCAAATTTCCAACCCCTTATTCATACATCACATTTCCTCAGCTATAGTCAACTATAGCGCTATAGTTGACTATAGCACCCAAGAAAAAGTTGAAGACACTGTTTTTTTGTTTTATAGTTTGGCTATGAGTAAAGCAGAAAATAAAAAAACTGTATTTGTTGCGTTGTCTGGTGGGGTTGATAGTTCGGTTGCGGCATTATTGTTAAAAAAACAGGGCTATTATGTAGTTGGTGTTTTTATGCGTTGCTGGAGAGATGAGAGCCCCGACGCTTCGGTCGGGGTAAATTGTATGGAAAAAGATGCTGAAGATGCAAGAAAAGTAACGGAAAAACTGGAAATTCCTTTTTATGTTTGGAATTTTGAAAAAGAGTATAAGAAAAAGGTAGTTGATTATATGGTTAATGGTTATAAAAAAGGCATCACTCCAAATCCCGATGTAATGTGCAACAAAGAAATCAAATTCGGCTTATTCTTGGAAAAAGCGCTGAAAATGGGAGCGGATTATGTGGCAACAGGACACTATGTCCGGCTCCGCCGGAAATCCCAAATCCCAAATCCCAAATCCCAAATAAATCCCAAATCCAAAATTCAAAATTCGTTATTTACAGCCAAAGACAAGAACAAAGACCAATCTTATTTTTTATGGACTTTAAACCAGGAGCAATTGAAAAATTGTTTTTTTCCTATTGGAGATTATTTGAAATCAGAAGTTCGGAAAATAGCTAAAAAAGCCGATTTACCCACAGCCGAGAAAAAAGATTCTCAGGGTATTTGTTTTTTGGGCAAAGTGAAGCTTGATGATTTTTTGGGTAAATATATTCCTAAAAAGAAAGGGGATATTATTAATGTTTCAGGGGAAAAAATCGGCGAACACAAAGGCTCTTATTTTTATACTATTGGCCAGCGGCACGGTTTGGGAATTGGCGGAGGCGCACCTTATTATGTCGTTGAAAAAGACGTAAAGAAAAACATTCTCAAAGTCGCAGAAGGCAAAAGCGAGGCACTTTATAAAAAAGAAATTGAATTAACAAATGTGAATTTTATTACTCCTACTCCTCTCGATTCTCTAATTCGCGCGAATGGTAGAATAGATCTTTTGGCGCGAGTTCGCTATCGCCAAGCGTTAATAAAAGCAACTCTTAAACTCACCAACTCATCAACTGTACAACTTAAATTTGACCAGCCAGTCAAATTTGTTGCTCCTGGCCAGTCAGCGGTGTTTTACAATTCTAAAGGTGAAATATTAGGCGGAGGTGTGATAAAATAATATTATGATTATTGTTTTCACCGGCAATGGGAAAGGCAAAACCACGGCTGCCTTCGGGCAGGCGATTCGGGCTTTGGGGCAGGGAAAGAAAGTTTTGATTATCCAATTCATAAAAGGTTCATTTAGAAGTGGAGAAGAATTTTTTACTAAAAAATTACGAATTATCAAAGGAGGTAAAGGGTTTGTAGGAATTTTAGGCGACAAGCTTCCATTTTCCGAACATAAAAAAGCCGCGCAAAAAACATTAAAATTAGCAGCCCAAAAAATTAAATCTAAAAAATACGATTTGATTGTTTTGGACGAGATTAATGTTGCAGTAAATTTGAAATTAATTAAAGAGATAGATGTTTTGAAGATTTTAAAAGGTATCCGTACAAATCTGCGTCAATCTGCGTCAAATCTGCGTCAATCTGCGCTTGTAGTGATTTTAACCGGCCGCAGCGCACCAAAAAGTTTTATAAAACAAGCTGATTTAGTGACTGAAATGAAAGAAGTTAAACACCCGTTTAAAAAAGGCGTGAGAGCAAAAAAAGGAATTGAGTTTTAAAGATTTTCTATAAATTTTCAAGCCCGCGGGGCGCCGAAAATTTATCTGAGAAAATGTTTACCGAGCACATAAAGCGTTATGTGCTCGGTGCTCAAATTTTTAGATAAATTTAATTTCGCCCCGCCCCATTAGATAATTATCTAACGGGG
>JAZGAA010000045.1:0-5008 GCA_036444215.1 Minisyncoccota bacterium | reverse complement strand
AATAATTAGTTATTATGATTACACTAATCGTGCCCTCAAAGTAATTCATTGCGCCAATGTCAGTTGTTCTGCTTTTGATACGCCTACTATAATGGATTCAGAAGGAGATGTGGGGTATCATACTTCCATCACTATTGGCATTGACGGTTTGCCAATAATTAGTTATAATACTAACCTCCCCAGTTACCTCAAAGTAGTTCATTGCGCCAATGTCAGTTGTTCTGCTTTTGATACGCCTACTACAGTGGATTCAGAAGGAGTTTCGTGGAGTGGTATTTCCATCACTATTGGCATTGATGGTTTGCCAATAATTAGTTATCATGATTACACTAATCGTGCCCTCAATGTAGTTCATTGCGCCAATGTCAGTTGTTCTGCTTTTACGTCTACTACAGTGGATTCAGAAGGAGATGTGGGGAGATACGCTTCCATCACTATTGGCATTGACGGTTTGCCAATAATTAGTTATTTTGATGAAACCAATACTGCCCTCAAAGTAGTTCATTGCGCCAATGTCAGTTGTTCTGCTTTTGATATGCCTAATACAGTGTATTCAGAAGGAGGTATGTGGAGTAATACTTCCATCACTATTGGCATTGACGGTTTGCCAATAATTAGTTATCGTGATGACAGCAATGATAGCCTCAAAGTAGTTCATTGCGCCAATCCTTATTGTATTCCATACTGGACAAGACGATAAACTTCTCTTTATTTTCCGTGGCAATGTTTGAATTTTACCGGCTTATTGTCCGGTTTTTTGGCTCCGCAATAACAGGGGTCGTTGCGGCCCACCTTCCTAGACGCTGACTTATACTGACTTGACACAGACTTATGCAGACTACCTTCTGCGTTGGTCTGTGTATAGTCCGTATTAGTCCGTGTTTTGAAGATATTGCTGAATATCCAGCCCTCAAAATTAACAAATAAATCCTTGAATAAACGGCGACCTTCATTTCGATATTCCACTAAAGGATCATGTTGGCCGTAAGCCCGAAGCCGGACTGACTCGGCCAAGGCCTCCATATTTTCCAAGTGTCCCATCCAGAGCATATCAAGAACTCCTAAAACTTTCATTTTAATCTGCTCAGGGGAATCTTTAACGAGGTTTTTGATTTTATTTTCAATAGATTGAACTTCTATTATACCGACTTCCGTTAATATCTTTTTTTGCTTTTCTTCATCAGGCACCTGATTTTTAATTCTTTCAAAAGCGTTAAGAATAATTTCTTTTAAAACTCCGCTGAAATCTTGCGTCTCTAAAATAGCCTGCCGCTTTAAATAAACCGCAGTTCTCTGCTTGTTTAAAACGTCGTCAAAATCCAGAAGATGTTTCCGGGCATCAAAATTCAACCCCTCAATCTTTTTTTGGGCTTCATTAACAACTTTAGAAACTAATTTTGATTCAATCGGCTGGTCCTCCGGCAGATTAAATCTTTCCATAAAGGATTTTATTTTTTCACCGCCAAAAATCCGAAGCAAATCATCTTCCAAAGACAGAAAGAATTGAGAAGAGCCGGCATCTCCCTGCCGGCCGCTTCTTCCCCGAAGCTGATTGTCAATTCGCCGCGCCTCGTGCCGTTCGGTACCAATAATATGAAGCCCTCCGATTTCTTTTATCTTCTGGGCTTCTAGCGGGTCAGCTGGATTGCCGCCTAAAACAATATCCACTCCCCTGCCCGCCATATTAGTGGCAATGGTAACGGCTCCCGGCTTTCCTGCCTGGGCAATAATCGCGCCTTCTCGTTCATGATTTTTGGCATTTAATATTTCATGAGGAATACCGGCTTGTTTTAATAAGTCGGATAAAATTTCATTTTTCTCAATTGAGGCAGTGCCTACTAAAATCGGCTGTCCGATTGAGTGCCGCTCTTTAATTTCATTAATTGCTGCCCGATATTTTGCCTCAAGATTCTTATAAATAAAATCAGGCAAATCTTGTCTAATCATCGGTTTATTTGGCGGAATACTGACTACTTCTAAATTATAAACTTTATGAAATTCCTCAGCAGAAGTTTGGGCCGTACCGGTCATTCCGGCAATTTTTTGGTATAAACGAAAATAATTCTGAATGGTAATTTGGGCAAATGTTTTGGATTCCTGCTTAATAGCCACGCCTTCTTTGGCTTCAATTGCCTGATGAAGTCCGCCTGAATACCTGCGGCCGTGCATCATCCGACCGGTAAATTCATCAACGATTATTACTTCGCCATTTTTCACGACATAATTCTTATCACGATGAAACAGCGCCTTGGCGCGCAATGACTCTTCCAAATAGTGAACTAAACGAAAATTCTCCGGCCCATAAAAGTTTTCAAGATTAAGAATCTTCTCAACCTCATCAATTCCATGGTCGGTAATACTGACGGATTTCGCTTTTTCATCAACCAAATAATCATCTTCTTTCTTAAGTCGTTCCACAACTCGTGTAAAAAGACGGTAGTGGTCGCTGGATTCGGCGTCCGGCGCCGCAATAATCAGCGGAGTTCTGGCCTCATCAATTAAAATACTGTCAACCTCGTCAATAATCGCATAATTGTGTTTATTGCCTTGAGCCTGCTCTTTTAAGCGGTAAGTTAAATTATCGCGAAGAAAATCAAAGCCAAACTCATGATTGGTGCCGTAAAGAATATCGGCCTGATAGGCCTCCTGACGACTAATTGGCCGTAAAAAGTCCTGAACAATCTTGAAACTACCTAAAATATCACGCTCTTTATCTTTGTCTTCGGATTCTTCAATTTGATATTCAGGGTCATATAAATACGCTTCCTGATGCACAAGGCAAGCAACAGAAAATCCAAGAGCGCGATAAATTTGTCCCATCCAAACCGCATCACGCTTTGCCAAATAATCGTTTACCGTAACAATATGAACTCCTTTTCCGGTTAAAGCATTTAAATAAGCCGGCGCCGTAGCAGCCAAAGTTTTCCCCTCTCCGGTAAGCATCTCGGCAATTTTCCCTTGATGAAGAATAATGCCGCCTATTAATTGAACGTCAAAATGGCGCTGATTAAGCGTTCGTTTGGCAGCTTCCCGCACCAAAGCAAAGGCCTCTGGAAGCAAATCATCAAGATTGGAATTATCAATAGAAGAAACGCTTTTTTTTAATTCTTCGCTTTTAGTCCTTAATTCTTCATCTGTTAATTTTTCTAAATCGGGCTCAAAACTATTAATCGCCTCTACAAGAGGCGTAAAATTCTGCTTGCTGCCAAAAATATTGGTTAAAAATTTTAACATATTTATTTATTTCGCCCTATCCTCTTCTCTTTATACTTTTTTATTTCCTGCTGAAGTTTATTTTTGATATTATTAATTGCAACTCTAATATCCCAATCAGAATGCTCAGCCCTTAAAACTTTACCCGGCAGATGCATATTTGCTTCAGCGCAAAAGATATTGCCGTGTTTATGGTGTTTTGTTGACCGAGCTATCTCAACCTCAACTTTAACTTCGCTTTTGGCTTCAAATCTTTTAATAAAACGGTTAAGTGGGCCGATTTTTTCTTCAATATACTCATAAATTGCCGGGGTTAAATCCAGCTTCGTTGCTTTAATTATTATTTTCATGGTTTAATTATACAAAAAACCCCGTTAGATGACAATTGTGTTTATCTAACGGGGTAAAAAGAAATTTATCTTTTCTTCTTCCTTTTTGTTGCTTTCTTTTTCGTGGTCTTTCTCTTTTTTGTAGCTTTTCTTTTTTTTGTTGCCTTCTTGGCTGCTTTTTTTCTTCTTTTTGCCATTTTAGCGTTCCTGCAATACTTTATTAAACTTAATATTACAGGTAAAAAATTATTTTATGTTAAGTGTGATTGTCGACCACTCAACCACAACAACTTTTTATAATTTTTATATTCTTATTATTTATTTTAGAACAATTAAATTAAATGTAAACTGTGGATAACTCCGAATATGTTATTTCTTCTTCTAATTTAATTTTAAATTTTTTATAAACTTCTTTTTTTATTAATTTAATCAAATTTTTAACATCTGATGCCGTAGCATCTGAAAAATTAACAATAAAATTAGGGTGTTTGGGCGATACTATTGCTCCACCGCAGGAAACTCCTTTTAAACCAGCTTCGGAAATTAAATAAGCCGCCGGAATTCTGTTATCGTTAATAGGCACTAATTTATTCGCGAATACCCGCCCGCCTAATTTTTGCGAAGCAAAATTTTGGCGGGTGAACGAATTTTTATATTCGTGAAGATTAGCGATATCCACATTCTTAAAAATACTGCCAATATTTGGATACTTAAGCGGATGCTGTTTTTTGCGATAATTGATGTTTCTTTCAATAATTTTTCTTATTGATTTTTTATCTCTTTTTTTCAACTTAAAAACAACCTCTGTAATAATCTCCCTTATCCCTGTCTTTTTGAAAATACTTGAACGGTAACCAAAACAACAAGCAGCCACTTTTCTTTTTTTAATTTTCAATTGCGCTTTGAAAATATCCAAACTAGAAACTTCTGCGACCACATCTCTTGTTTCACCGCCAAAAGCGCCGGCATTGCCTCTGACTGCTCCACCAACTGTTCCAGGAATGCCGGCCGCCCACTCTAATCCGGACAAGTTTTTAGTTATTGAGTAATTAAGTAATTGAGTTATTGAGACGCCGGCGCCAACCCTTAATAAACAACTATCGCCTTTAATAAATTTAATATCGGGTTTTATAACTAAACCATCAAATCCTTTGTCGCTAAACAAAATATTTGTTCCTCCGCCTAAAATAAAAACCCCGGCATCAGAAACTTCGTTTCGGTGCGGGGCAAGCCGGCGCCACTCCTTAAACGCTTTTATAATTTCCTCTACGCTTTTCGCTTCAAAAAAATATTTAGCTGGTCCGCCAATTTTGAAACTACTATATTGACCAAGAAGAATGTTGCGCTGAAACATTAATATTATTTAGTATTTTAGTCTTTAAGTTTTTTTAGTTTTAAGTTTTTACCACCAATGGAGCCGCAAACGGTGACCTCCAATTCTGTTTGTAATAGATGAGTGCTCGTTT
>JAZGAA010000044.1:0-6975 GCA_036444215.1 Minisyncoccota bacterium | reverse complement strand
AGAGCCTCAGACGGTGCAGTAGGATACGATGTTTTTGCTTCGCGAGTGTTGGATAAACGCACTAAAGAAATTCTCCAGGATTTACCAGTGGAAATTTCTCCCGGAGGAAGTATCCTTATTGGGATTGGAGTTCAAATGGCAATTCCTTGGCTTTACCAATGTGAAGTAAGGCCGCGCAACGGTATTGCCACTAAATACGATATTGAACTTTCTAATTCACCAGGCACTATTGATCCTGATTTTCGGGGCGAAGCTGGGGTGCTTTTAAGAAACAGGAACGATAAGAAGCCGTTCGAGGTAAAGAAAAACATGAGGGTGGCACAGTTGATTTTTTCAAAGGTTGAAATACCGGTGCTAGAAGAAGCAGAAGAATTACCGCTAACTAAAAGAGGTCCATCGGGCTTTGGCTCAACCGGACTTTTTGGAGATGGATTTGGAACAGAAGAGTACGACAAGGTAGTTAAAAAAATAGATCGTTACTATATGAAAGTAACTTTGGCAGTAGCTGAGCGTTCTCTTTGTGTTAGGGGAGTAAAAAAGATTAAAGGGAAATATGAGCGAGACGCAGAAGGCAACTTAGTAGGACAGACAAGAAAATTTGGTTGTATATTAGTTAAAAACGACAACATTATTGCTCAAGGATTTAATGATCAATATTCTGGTTCGCTAAAATGTTCAGAAGTAGGATGTTTAAGGGAAGAATTAAAAATTCCTTCAGGTACTCAATTAGAAAAGTGTCGGGCAATGCATGCTGAATGGTGGGCAATTACTAATCTTGGCAGAACTGGTGCTGGCGCTGAAACAGTTGGAGCGACTCTATATGTTAATGCAGAGCCTTGCGAGATTTGTGCAAAAATAATTGATGGTCTTGATGTTGAAACAGTAGTTATGTTGGAAGGTATTTATCCGACCAATGGTACAAATATTCTAAAAGAGGCAGGAATTAACATCCGATACGTCAAGTTATAAAGGAGGTAGAAAATAAAAACCTAAGGGGTGGTCGCAAACCACCCCTATTTTTTTTGCGCTCCTGCCTAAAAATTTATATAATTATGACATGACTTATACGTCTACAATCGGTTTGGAAATCCATGCCCATCTTAAAACTCGCACCAAGATGTTTTGCGGCTGCATTAATGACTTTAACGAAAAGCATCCTAATATTAACGTTTGCCCGATTTGCCTTGGACATCCCGGAACTATGCCAGTTATCAACAAAAAAGCTATTGAGGCGGTTTTGAAATTAGGTATGGTTTTAAATGCCGAAATTCCAGAGACAAGTAAGTTTGACCGTAAAAACTATTTTTATCCGGACTTGCCCAAAGGTTATCAGATATCCCAATACGATAAGCCGCTTGTTATTGGAGGAGAGCTTAATGGCGTAAAAATTACACGCATCCACTTAGAAGAAGATGCTGCGCGGCTTGTGCATCAAACTAAAAACTTAAAACTTCCGCCAAAGGCGGATCCGCCTCAGGCGGAAAAAACTAAAGGCTATAGTTTAGTTGATTTTAATAGAGCCGGAGTACCCTTAATGGAATTAGTGACTGAGCCGGTAATAAAAAGCGGCAAAGAAGCAGTTGATTTTGCAAAAGAACTTCAGCTAATCCTGCGCTATTTAGAAATTTCTGACGCAGATATGGAAAAAGGACAACTCCGGATTGAAGCGAATATATCGCTTCAACCGGAAATCCCAAATCCCAAATCCCAAATCCCAAACAAATCCCAAATTCAAAATTCTAAACTCGGAACGAAAGTTGAAATAAAGAATCTAAACTCCTTTCGCGCAGTGCAAGATGCAATTAATTACGAAATTAAAAGACAGACCGAGGTTTTAGATAAAGGCGAACAAGTTATTCACGAAACTCGCGGTTGGGATGAAAATAAAAAATCCACAGTGAGCCAGCGCAGCAAAGAAGAGGCGCATGACTACCGTTATTTTCCAGAGCCGGATTTGCCGCCTTTAGATTTTAATGAGTCAAACGCCATAAATTTGAGAAAATTAAGAACAGAAATTCCGGAATTACCGGCAGATAAACGTAAAAGATTTATAGAAGAATATAGATTGTCCTCAGAACAAGCAGAGGAATTGGTTAGCGAACCCACAATAGCCCAATATTTTGAAGAATCAGTATCAGAACTAGACGCGGACTTACGCGGACTGGACGCAGACCAACGCGGACAGAAAGATAACGAAAAAAAAGCAGAAGCAATGATGTTATTATTCAATTATTTAACCAGCGATGTTAGGGGACTGGCCAATGAAAAAGGCGTTAGTGTTAAAGAAATAAATATTACTCCGGAAAATTTTGCTGATTTGATAATATTAATTTTCAATAAAGAAATTACCAGCCGTCTTGCCAAAGACATATTAAAAGAAATGTCTTTAACCGGCCTTGATCCACGCCGGATTATCCAAGAAAAAGGATTGAGTCAGGTTTCTGACGAAGAAACTATTAAAAAGACCATTCAAGAAATTATAAATACAAATCAAAAAGCGGTTGAAGATTATAAAAAGGGCAAAGAAAACGCTTTACAATTTCTTTTTGGCCAAGCAATGGGTAAATTAAAAGGCCAAGCTAACCCCGATGTTTTAAGAAATCTTTTACAAGAGGAATTGCGGGAATAAGAGGTTCAATTTTTCCAATATTAAAGTTGATTCATATAGAAGATCCGCGTCACAAAAATATGCTATAGCATATTTTTGTGACGCTATATTAAAAATCTTTTTACCAATTTTTCCGCTTCTTTTTCTTTTTTAACCCAATAAATATTTTTATCGCGCCTGAACCACGTCATTTGGCGTTTTGAGTATCGGTAAATTTCTTTATTTAATGTTTCTATCATTTCTTTCTTAGTTATTAATTTTCTTAAATAACGGGATACATAACGATACTCTAATCCCAAATCATCTAATCTCTGCCAATTTACCCCGTAGGAAGCCGAAGGCTTTCCTTCGGGGCTAAGCGCGCTTCCATTATGCAATCTTTCAACTTCCTGAACCATACCAATTTTCAGTCGTTTTTCCAATCTTTTGGAAATAAGTTTTTTTAATTCTTCTGGAGATTTTTTTATGCCAATCTTTAATACATCGTACGGCACTATTCTCTTGCTACCACTTGTGGTAGCAAGAATAGGAACTGGCAATTTTGTTGTTAAAATAATTTCCAATGCCCGAATTAAACGCCGACGGTTATTTTTATCAATATTTTTCGCTCGTTGCGGGTCAAATTTTTTAAGTTGTTGAAAAAGTTCTTTTGTGGATTTTTTCTCCAGAGTTTTTCTTAATTTCGGCTGCGGCGGTACTTCTGGCAAATGATAATTATAAATCAAGGCGTCAATATAAAATCCAGTTCCTCCGCAGATAATCGGAATTTTATCCTTGCTTAGAATTTGTTTAATCGCTTTTTTGGCTAATTTCTGATATTGCGCAACTGTGAATGTTTTTTTAGGTGAAGCCATATCAAGAAGGTGGTGGGGAATACCTTTCATTTCTTTTTTGGTGATTTTACCTGAGCCAATATTTAATCCTTTATAAACTTGCCGTGAATCAGTAGAAATAACCTCGCCATTGAATTGTTTGGCGATTTTGACCGCTAAGTCAGATTTTCCCGAAGCTGTTGGACCTAAAATAACTATGATTTTAGGTAGTGTTGACAATTGTTTAAACATGTGTATAATTATAACAAACTTAAAGAAAGGAGGTACTTGTTTATGAGGGTATGTGATTTCTTATCCATGATTGATTAAAAATTCCAGACCAGGCAGAGTTTATTATTTAGGTTGTTTAGTTAGAGTGGCGTGAAACATAGAAAAGCCCTATGAGTCACGCCACTCATCCAAAATTTGCACTTTTACATTTAAAAATTCTGGCTCCTTTATCTGATAAAAAATCAGGATAGGCCAAAACTTTTGATTTTTAAAAAGTGTCTCTAGTGACACATAGGGTCAATATGACCGGTCAAAAAAAGTGGGCAATAGTGGAGCCAGAATCAATTTTATATGCCGCCTGCAAATCAACGCAGCGCGGCATTTTCTTTTAAGATTTTCTCCAAGAATTTTTCTAATTTAACAACGTTTTGCTTGTCGTCTCTTGAACGAACTGCAACATTGTTTGATTTTATTTCTTTTTCGCCGACAATTAAAATATACGGAATTTTTTGGATTTCCGCGTTGCGGATTCTTTTGCCTAAAGTTTCATTGCTATTATCAATTTCACCGCGAATATTATTGTTTTTTAATTCTTTCAGAATTTTTTCTCCGTAATTATTAAATTTTTCCGATACCGGAATTATTATTGTTTGAATAGGGGATAACCAGACGGGCAATGCGCCTGCATAATGCTCAATCAGGATACCAATAAATCTTTCAAGCGAGCCGAGTATTGCCCGATGAATCATAACTGGAATTTGCTTGTTTCCTTTTTCGTCAATATAAAAAGCATTGAATCTTTGCGGCATTGAGAAATCAACTTGAATTGTTCCAAGTTGCCAATTTCTGCCAATGGCATCTTTTACGTTGAATTCTATTTTTGGTCCGTAAAAAGCGCCCTCTCCTTTTTTTATTTCATAATTCAATTTTTTCTCTTTTAATGCTTTATTTAACGCTTCGGTTGCTTTTTCCCAGGAATTATTGTCGCCAATGTATTTTTCCGGCTTAGTTGCTATAAATATTTCATATTCATTAAAGCCAAATGCTTTATAAACATCTACAGCGTAATCAACCATATTAATAATTTCATCATTCAGCTGTTTTGGCGCGCAATATGAATGAGCATCATCTTGAGTAAAAGAACGGGCTCTAAATAGACCGTGAAGCACTCCTGATAATTCATGACGGTGCACTAAACCAAATTCAGCGTATCTAACTGGCAGGTCGCGATAAGAATGAAGTTTTTCTTTATAGATAAGAGTTGTTCCGGGGCAATTCATCGGTTTTACTGCAAATTCCTGGTCATCAATATCTATAAAATACATATCATCTTTGAATTTTTCCCAATGGCCGGAAGTTTCCCATAATTTTTTATTTAATATGATAGGTGTTTTTACTTCTTTATAACCGCGTTTTTCGTTTTCTTTTCGTATAAAGTTTTCAAGCTGGCTGTATAAAATTGTTCCTTTTGCGTGCCAAAACGGGAAACCATGACCTTCATCGTGAAATGAGAATAAATCCAGTTCTTTTCCTAATTTTCTATGGTCTCTTTTTTCTGCTTCTTCCTGTAATTTTAGATATTCATCCAATTCTTTTTTATTGTTAAAAGCCACGCCGTAAATTCGTGTAAGCATCTGGTTTTTTTCATCGCCTTTCCAGTATGCGCCGGCTATTTTTGTGAGCTTGAAAGCGTCGGGATTAATTTCTTTAGTTGATTTGATGTGCGGACCAGCGCATAAATCTACAAAAAACGCGGACTCACGCGGACTGGACGCGGACTTACGCGGACTGGATGTAGTGTACGTTGTGATTGGTTTTTTACTCCCATGTAGTTCTTTGATAAGTTCTAATTTATATGGTTCATTTCTAAATAATTTTTTTGCTTCGGATAAAGTAATAACTTCTTTTTTAAATTTTAAATCTTGTCTTATTAGCTCTCGCATTCGTTTTTCTATTTTTGGCAAATCAGTATCGCTGATTGATGTATCAAAATCATAATAAAACCCGTTTTCAATAACAGGTCCTATGCCTAATTTAGTTTTTGGGAATTTTTCCAATACTGCCATTGCCATTAAATGAGATAGCGAGTGCCGAATTTTTTCTAAATTATCCTTCATAAAGAATATAATATCATATCTTGACTTAAAATGAAATAAGATGTAGTTTTTATAATAGTATCTTTTTAATGAAAATAAAGTTTTTCGCCGCAAACATGGACTTTAGGGAGAGAAGCACTATGTGCTGGCGGGTTCGAACCCCGTTTCATGGGTTTTTGGCTAGCAGAAAAATGTACAGGTAGGTGGAAGACTGAGAAGTCAGGGCGCCAGCATTGATGGAGTCGAACCAATGAAAGAACCACCCGTTTTCTGTGAAAGGCACGTAAAAGCCGTTATATAGCTTATGTAAGCCGAATTATTGCGAATGCAATAAATAACTTATGTGGGCCGTATAGGGAAGATATGGCTCGTCTAATAAACCGCGGCAAAAATTAGGGCATCCGATTGATTCTAGTCGGTGCCCTATTTTATTTTCCAACTTTACGAGATCGTATCTCGTAAGATTTTCAATCTAAGGACATCCGATGTCCTTAGATTATTTTTTTAATATTTGGGAAATTGGATGTCCTGGTTTCGCGTATGTTTCGCGTTTTGCGTCAGTTTCGCGATTTCATAACTCCACAGCATGTTCGCAAATCAACTTTGGTTCATTATTTCTCCAAGATAATCTTCCTTGAATTATTAAAGCATTGTTATCCCGCCAAATTGCGGGATTTTTTGCCAAGGCATCGGCAAAAACTATTGTTTCTAAGCTGTCATTAAAATCTTCAATGGTTGCGAATAGCATTGGCTGGCCGGATTTAGTAATAATACGCTGGGTTTTGGAAATAACACCGGCAATTCGGAATCTGTTTCTTGCACCTCCTTCTTTACTGTTTGTTTCCAATAATTCTTTAATCGGTTTGACTTTATTTGATTTAATTCTTTTCAGATGTTCATTAAGAGGATGGTCGGAAATATAAAGCCCTAATAATTCTTTTTCCCAGGATAATTTTTCTTTATCGGTCGCTTCTGTCACGTCTTTTAATTTTAGCGAACCATTATGGAAATCCGCGCCGAAAAGGCCTCCCTGATTAGTGCTTTGTGATTTTCTAAGATTTTGACTGAAAGAAAGAATTTCTTCAATGTTTAATAATAGCGCATTTCTGTCTATTCCGAATGAATCAAACACACCGGCTTTAATCATGCTTTCCAAAGATTTTTTATTTAAATCTTTATGTTGAACTCTGGTAAGGAAATTAGAGAAGTCCTCAAAAGGGCCTCCTCG
>JAZGAA010000043.1:0-5854 GCA_036444215.1 Minisyncoccota bacterium | reverse complement strand
ATAAAAGCCATTCGTAAATATTGTCAGCCAGAGTTTAAGATTGTCACGCCCGGTATCCGTCCTGAATGGGCAGTTAGAGGTGATCAAAAGAGAGTTAGTCCTCCAGCTAAAGCCATTAGAGACGGAGCTGATTATCTGGTTATTGGCAGACCAATAACAAGTCCGCCACCAGAAATCGACGGTCCAGTTGAAGCAGTTAAAAAGATTATCGAAGAAATCGAATCTGTATTATAAACATCGATGGCAACGAGATTATTTAATCTCAAAGCCACTGAAATTTTTTGAAAGGAGGAAAGATGGACGAAAAATCAGTTTTAAAAATATTCAAAGAAGTAGGAGCGATAATTACGGATAGCCATATTGTTTACACTTCTGGCAGGCACGGTACCGCATATATTAACAAAGACGCTGTTTATCCGTACACCGAAAAAATAAAAGAACTGTGCGAAAAAATTGCTGAATATTTCTTTTACCACGTTAGTAAAGATATTCACGTTGTTATTGCTCCAGCAATTGGTGACGTTATACTTTCACAATGGGTTACTGACCACTTAACTTATTTAAAGGGCGGTCCTTATGGTGGTCGGGTACTCAGTGTTTATGCCGAAAAGGCAGAAGATGGTAAAACATTTATCATTAAACGCGGCTATGACAAACTCATTCCCGGTAAAAAAGTATTAGTAGTAGAAGATATTCTTACTACCGGCGGTTCAGCAAAGAAGGTTATTGAAGCAACACGCGCTCTCGGTGGTAATGTTGTAGGACTCGGTGTTCTTTGTAATAGAGGCGGAATTACTCCGCAGGATGTTGGTTACGTTCCTGAATTATTCGCTCTTGTTAATATTAAAATGGATTCCTGGGAAAAAAAGGATTGTCCGCTTTGTAAAAAAGATATTCCTGTTAATACTGATGTTGGTAAAGGTAGAGAGTTTCTCGCCAATAAAGACAAATAAGATTCACTGCACAGGAGAAGAAATAAAAAACTTCTTCTGTGCCTTTTTATTTTTTAACCTTGTAATTTTACAGCTTTGATGTAAAATTAAAAAATATGTCATTTAAATTTTTCAAAAACCGGGTAGTTAAATCATTCTCGTTGAGAAGAGTTTCTATAATCAGCATTTCTACTATAATAATATTCTCCTTAACTGTTGGGGCTTTTTATTTTGGATTGAATACCGGCAGGAAGCAGCTGGAAATTATTCTAGTTCAAGGAGTAGTTAATTTAGAAAAAGACAATGGAGAAACGGTTGATTTTAATAATTTCTGGAAAACCTGGAATATAATCAAGTCAAAATACGTGGATGCTGATAAAGTTGATAACCAAGATTTGGTTTATGGCGCGATTTCCGGCTTAATGAAATCCCTTAATGACCCTAATTCCACTTTTATGCCGCCGAGCGACGCTAAAAGATTTGGAGAAGACATTAGCGGTGAATTCAGCGGTATTGGTGCGGAAATCGGCATTCGCAATGACCAATTAATGATTATTGCGCCGTTAAAAGATACTCCAGCCGAACAAGCCGGCTTGCGCAGCGGTGATAAAATTTTAAAAGTTGACGACAAATCAACTAATAATTTAAATATCAACGAAGCGGTAAAAATAATAAGAGGAAAGCGGGGGACAACCGTAGTTCTAACAATTCTTCGTAATGGATGGGACAAACCAAAAGAAATTCCGATTATTAGAGATATTATTCAAATCCCGACCCTTGATTGGGAGATGAAGCAAGACGGAATCGCATATATCCATCTTTATAATTTCTATGAAAATGCTCCTTTTCTTTTTTACCGGGCGGCCGTAGATATCGCTCTTAATGAAGAAGTTAAAGGAATTATTTTTGATTTAAGAAATAATCCCGGCGGTTATCTAAATGGGGCGGTTAATATTGCTGGTTGGTTTTTTGAGCAAGGGACAGTGGTGGTTAGCGAAGAATTTCGCTCTGATGGTAAAGATAAACAGGTATTTGAGGCCAATGGCAATGGATTATTTAGAAATACCCCAATAATAGTTTTAATAAATCAGGGTTCAGCTTCGGCTTCGGAAATTTTAGCCGGCGCTTTGCGCGACAATCGCGGAGTAAAATTAGTTGGCAAGCCAAGTTTCGGCAAGGGAACAGTCCAGGAAATTCAGAATTTAAACGACGGCTCAATAGTTAAAATCACCGTAGCTCATTGGGTGTTGCCCGGAGGCCAAATAATTGAAGATAACGGCCTGGAGCCGGATTATGAAGTTGACTTAACAGACGAAGACATAGAAGCTGACCGCGACCCGCAATTAAATAAGGCGATAGAAATTTTAAAATCAGAGATTTCAAAATAAATTCCAAATAACAAATCCCAAATCCCAAATAAATTCCAAATTCCAATTTCTAAATTCAAAACACGTGTTTAGAATTTTGGTCATTGAGTATTATTTGTAATTTGGTGCTTGGAATTTGGTGCTTAATTACTATGCAAGTAATTCTTCTTCAAGACATTGAAACTCTTGGTAAAAAATTTGACATAAAACAAGTCAAAGACGGTTATGCCCGGAATTTTTTAATTCCTCGTAAATTGGTAAAAGTTGCTGATAGTGCAGCGATTAAGCAATTGGAAGCGCAAAAAGCTAAAATAGAACAGCAAGAGCAGGAATTTAAAGCCAAAGCGGAAAAATTAGCTAAAGATTTAAAGGACCAAAAATTTGATTTTTACGTCAAAACTGGAAAGAAAAAGGAAGTATTCGGTTCAATTAATAAAGAAGATATTAAAAAATCCCTTGCGGAAAAGGGAATTGAAGCTGAAATATTATTAGATAAGCCGTTTAAAGCTCTTGGCGAATACAAAGTGGAGATTGATTTAGGTAGGGGAATAAAAACAAAAATAGATATTACACTACATTCACAACCTTAGCTTTTCGTGAATTGCCGTCAAATTTAATTTTTTTCTTTGAGATAAATTTTACAATACCATCTTTAATGGAGTAGAGTGTGTCGTCTTTTCCTCGTTTAACATTTAAACCGGGGCAGTATTTAGTGCCCCTTTGACGAATCAAAACCTCGCCGGTTTTTACCGCTTGTCCATGCTGTCGTTTCACGCCTAATCGTTTTCCAATCGAATCTCTGCCTAATTTAGTTGAACCTCCAGATTTAGTATGTGCCATATTCGCTATCGCTCAAAATTCCAAATTCCAAGCACCAAATTACAAATAAATTCTAAATTCCAATTATCGAAATTCTAAACACGACGGGTTTTGGTCATTGAGATTTTGGTCATTGGATATTGTTTGCTATTTGGAATTTGTTATTTGGTGTTTCTTTGAATTATGTTATATAATTCAAAGCAATATGTCAAATAAAAAACTTATTTTTGACATTGAAACCATAGGCGTTGATTTTGATTCGCTTGATAAAACAACTCAGGAAGTTCTAACCCGCTGGATTAAAAAAGAATCATCTTCAGACACCGAATATGAAGAATCGCTTAATGAATTAAAAGCCGGGCTTGGTTTTTCTCCTTTAACCGGCGAAATTGTGGTTATTGGCGTTTTGGACTGTGAAAAAAATCAAGGAGTGGTTTATTTTCAGGCGCCCGGAGAAAACATAAAGGAGTTTAGCGAAGATGACATTACTTTTAAACAAATGACTGAAAAAGAAATGTTGGAGAATTTCTGGCAAGGAGCAAAAGAATATGATGAATTTATTGGTTTTAATAGTAGGGGATTTGATGTTCCATTTCTTATGGTTAGGTCAGCTGTTCACGACGTTAAACCAACACGAAATTTAATGGAAGGAAGATATTTGTATCAGCAGAAGGACTGTAAACATATAGATTTACAAGACCAATTGACGTTTTACGGAACCGTACGCAAAAAAGGTAATTTACATTTATGGAGTCGGGCTTTTGGCATTAAAAGCCCTAAATCAGAAGGCATAAGCGGAGACGACATTGGAAGATTGTTTAAAGAAAAGAAATTTCTGGAAATCGCCAAATATAATGCGGGGGATTTGAGAGCAACAAAAGAACTTTATGACAAGTGGGATACCTACTTTAATTTATAAATCCAAAAGCAATTAAATAATTTTGAATTCTGAATTTCGAATCAATTTTGAATTTCTTAATGTTTTAAAATTAAATCATTAAAAATTCATTCAAAATTAAAAATTGGAAATTAAAAATTATTATAAATATGTTTCTCAAAGAGAGATACTATCTTATCAGGCATCATATCAACGAATGGATAGGGGAGCACAAAAGGGATATTGTTCTTTTCCTTTTGATTTTTCTGATTACTTCTTTAAGTTTCGGTTTGGGCTACTTAGTCAACCGTGAATTCAATCATGCGCCGATTGTAATTGAAAAATGCGGCGAATCGCCCGAATTCTCATCGAATTAAATCGAATTAATCTCTAAAATCTTTTTATAGAGAACGAATAAATCTTTTCTGTAGCCAATATCAGCCGAGGGTATATTGCTTTGAGGAACATCCCGCAGGTGCGGCGGGCTTGGTCTCGAGCGAAGCGGAGAGCCGCCGCGCCGAGGGAGAAGAAAATTTTGTCGCTGGAACAAAATTATTCTGGTTCCGAAAAGTAATTGCCCGAGGCGCATTTCGGCTGGCGAGAAAAGATTTTATAAATACCCAACCTGTCTTAACCAATACTCATTTTCCCATTCCCAAAGTTTTTTAGCTCCCAGAAATGCCTGGAAATCCTGCTGCCAATAGGGGAATTCTTTTAGTTCAATGTCGCCGCGAAGCTCTGACCATTCATGTTCGCAATTTTTGGACTCTTTAGTATAGCCATTATTCTTCCATGGTAATTTTACTTTTTTCCTTCCTCCTTTTTCTCTAAGTGTTGCTCCGCATTTAATACAAGTTTTTATTTGGTCAATTCTCAAAATCCAGCGGGTTTGAAGATTGTCAAAATCTCTTTGAAGAGCGGATATATAAGCCGAAGTTTGAAGATTATAATCGCGATAAATCGCCTGAGAGGTTTTAATGTCCAAAACCCCGAATTTACCGTCAATCAAAGCCAAAGCATCAAGGGTACCGGCATAGCGTTCATCAAAATGAACAACTTGTTTTTCCACGAATTCCGGGTCAACATTAATGTTTTTTTCATTAAGAAAACTAATAAAAGCATTAATAGCTGGAGCAACCTTTTCTTCAATTTCCAGTTTTTCGCCTTTAAAAATTTTCTCAACTATTTCATGGATTATAGTGCCTTCGCTGGCTGACTTCTTTTTTACTGCCTCTCCTTCTTGAAAGCCGTTCATCTCGGCATAAAAACGATAAAGAGCCGGCTTGGATTTGATGTCAACAATTTTGGTAACCCGAGGATACCATATGCCATCAATTTCATAACCGGACAGTCCTTTAAAGTGGTTAAGGTTGGAGTAAAACATAATAATATCTATCTTATCAAATTATCAGTCATTTTGTAAATATCTCCGGCACCCATCATTACTGCTATCGCGGACTTATATGGATGACTAGCGTTATACCCGCCTTCGCAGTGCTTCGGCGAGGCAAGTTGCCTGTTTTATGGCTTATTTTGACCTCTACGCCCTCTTTTTTCAATTCTTGGGTAATCGCCGATTGAGAGGTGTCAGAGCCGCTTATTTTGGTTCCTAAAGCCAAAAAATAGCGCGCCAAAGCGCTAACTACTATACCGCCAATGCCAATAAAATGAACTATTGACTTTTTCTTAGACATTGTGTATAATGAAAAAAGTATATTAAAAGCTTTTCTATTTATATAGATTAACAGAAAACCCAAAAGGAGGCAAAGAAAAGAAGATGACAAATTTAGACAAAAGAATAATTAGAAGAGAAAAAATAGAGAGCATAAAATTTGTCATGGCATTAATCATGGCAATAA
>JAZGAA010000042.1:0-9713 GCA_036444215.1 Minisyncoccota bacterium | reverse complement strand
ATTTCATCAACTTGTTTTGAGCTCATTTCAGAGTTGGTATAAATTTTCGGTTTGATTTTCTTGAGCCGTTCCAATTGAATTTCCCTGGCTTTTTTGATTTTTTCTTTAACTTTCTGGCTATTACTACTGCGAGCAGAACCTTTTTGGTTTCTTAATTGTTCTATTTTTACTTGAGGCACTTCAATTTGAATGTCAATCCTATCCAAAAGCGGTCCGGATATTTTCTTTTGATAACGAAAAATTTCATTGGCGGTGCAGCGGCATTCTTTTTCCGAGTTGCCGAAATAGCCGCAGGGACAGGGATTCATAGCCGCTACCAAAGAAAATTTTGCCGGAAAAGTAAGAGTATTTTTAGCCCGAGAAACAAAAATCTGGCCGCTCTCCAGCGGTTGGCGAAGCGATTCTAAAAGATCTCGGCGGAATTCCGGAAGTTCATCCAAAAATAAAACGCCGCGATGAGCTAAACTGATTTCTCCGGGTTTGGGATTGGTGCCGCCACCGACGACCGCTACTGGCGAGGCCGTATGATGAGGCGAACGAAAAGGCCGATAATCAAAAAAAGTATTTTCTCCGAGTTGGTTAGCAGCACTGTAGATTTGGGTAATCTCAATTGTTTCTTCAAGTGATGGCGAAGGAAGAATTGAAATCAGTGCTTGGGCCAGCATTGTTTTGCCGGCGCCCGGCGGCCCGGCCATTAATATGTTGTGGCCACCGGCCGCTGCCACCATTAGAGCTCTTTTAGCGTTTTCTTGGCCTTTGATTTCTGAAATATCAATTAGCGGCGGTCTTTGGTTTGGCTGGAATTCGGTTAATGGCTGAGGAGAGATTAATTTACGGTTTTCCAAGTTGTTTATTAACTCCTCTAAATTATCTACAGGAATAATTTTAATGTTTTTTATAATAGCGGCTTCAACCGCGTTTTGTTTTGGCAGTAATAAGGATTTAAAGCCCAATTTTTTTGCCAATTGGGTAATGCTTAAACAGCCGTTGACCGGCCGAAGCGTCCCATCCAAAGATAATTCACCGACAAAAATTTTATCTTTTGTTTCAAACTCTTTTATTTGTTTGGTTGCCAAAAGATAGCCAATAGCAATCGCCAAATCGTACTGGGAGCCGGTTTTTTTGATGTCCGCCGGCGCCAGATTAACGGTGATTTTCCGATTTTCTTTGGTTGGCGGTTTAACGCCGCTGTTTTTAAGCGCTGAACTGACGCGCTCTTTGGCTTCAGAAAGAGCTTTATCAGCCAAGCCAACGATATTAAAAGAGTGGAGGCCGATATTAATATCAACCTCCACCTCAATCAATTTAGCATTAATGCCGTCAAGTTCAGCAGAAAAAGTTTTAGAAAAGTTTTTTGTCATAATTTTATAAATTTACAAGCCGGAAGCGAAGTCAAATTTATCTAAAATTATGAGCACCCCGTTAGATAGAACTTCGTTTATCTAATGGGGTAAAAGTTTTCTAGATAAATTCTATTTACCTGCGGCTTTAGAATTTATAGAAAGCCTTTTACAGTTTTTACACAATCTTGACTCCGGATTAACTTTTAATAATTCCAAAGAAATTTCCTTTTTGCATTTCTCACATATTCCGTATTTATCTTTTTCAATCTTTAATAAAGCAGAATTAATATCAGCTAAGCGGTTTTTAGCTACTTGAGCAACAGATAGTTGATTTCCGTATTCTTCTGATTCATCTGATTCTTCTTCCAAAGAATCAACGTCGCTGCCGAAATCCGGGATTTTTGCCAATCTTTTTATTCTCAAGGCAATATTTTTCTTTTCCTCCTTAAGTTTATTTTTTAATTCTTCTAAGTTTTGTTTATCCATATATATAAAAAGAATAACGCTGAAAGCGTTATTCGTCAATTATTAATAAATCCTTTTTGTTTATTTTTAAAAAATTAATGGGAAAATCACGTAATAACCCAGAAATCCTAATCCAACAACACCTATAATAATCCCAACTATTAAAGCAATGGTTTTTAGGGTAGAAGATTTTTGAGCCGGAGTTGTTGGAACTGTTGGAGGCGCTGGAGATGTTGGAGGCGGTTGAGGTGTTGGTTGTGATGGAGGCGGCGGCATAGGCGCTGGAGAAGGCCTTGTAGGCGCAGGCGGAGGCGGTGCTGGCTGGCTGGTTGGGACTGTTGGTTGGGGTTTGAAAATTGGTTTTTCCGGTCCGGCATAGCCAGGAATATTAAGAGAGACCTCAACTTTTGGCTCTTCAGTTGCTGGTTTAGGGGTTTCTGGTTTTAATTCTGGCGGAACAAAAGTTTGCGGAGTTGGTGCTTCTCCACCGCTTTGTTTAACTGATTCAACATCGGATTGCATTGTTCGGATGCCGACTTCCGAAGGAGGAGGTGGAGGAGGTGATACTGGTTTTTGTTGTTTAATGTTTTCGTCCATTGGTTTTATTTTACCATAATATAGATTGGTTGGGGGTGTGGATAACTTAATGGTGATTTTATCCCTATCCAACTTTTCCCGCCAGCGGTCTCCGCGATAGATAAATTATCCTCGCTCACTTCGGGGAGCCCTCCGGAATTCCCTTTGGTCAGTTCCGGCTTCCCTCTCGTTCGCTTCGGTAATTTATAACTATCTCTCCCGACATGCTGGCTACGGAAAAATTGGATGGGGATAGTTTTTAGTGGAGATTGGGATACTCACTCCGAAAAGATTTTTAGCTTTATTTGTGGTTGATAGGGGTGTAATAAAAAAGGCGGACATTGGATTGTCCGCCTTGGGTTCATAATGTGAGTCAGTCTCAGTTTTTGTCTTTATGAAGGGCTTCTTGATGAAAGACCTTTGCCGCTTCTGCAACTTCTTTGTCATCTATAATGGCATCAATAAAGGATGGTACATACATATGTAGAATGTCCTCAATAACACCAGGATAGCGATAGCCAGAAGCCACAAAATCGTGAATTTTAAGGGTAAACATCATAGTGACGCCCTCAGCAACTAATTGTTTTTTTGCTTCTTTAGCAATCATAGGATAGAACCGTTCAGCCACATGGTCGTTATCGTAAACATTTTTGAGTCGCTTTATGATTTCCTCAGCGCTTGGGAGTTTAATAGTTTTCTTAGTCATCTTACTTTCTCCTTTCTGGGCCTTATACCCGTATACATTTCTTTTTCATTGAAAGTTATTTTGTTAAATATCTTTTAAGAAGATACCATACCACACCACAAGAGTCAATAGTTTGTCCAACTCGCATTGTGTCTGTATAAGTCCGTGTTTAGTCAGTATGGGTCTGTGTTTAGCAGATGTTTTCGTAGTGGTTTATAAGACAATCTTTTGGGGTGATTGTCAAGGCGAGGAGGTCTATTCTCCACCCCTTTTCATCATCAATTTTTTCCGGTAAATGGCCAGCATATAAAGAGGCGGTTCTTCTGAATTTCCTGAGCTTGGTTTTGGTTAACTGTTCCTCTGGCTGTATGCCGTTTAGATTGCCGTTTACCCCACTTACAGCCTTTACTTCAATAAAAACAAGCGTTTTATCCGGCGCTTTGGCTATAATATCCAATTCGCCCCAGGGTTTGCGGAAATTCCGTTCCAGGATTTTATAGCCCTTTTTAATAAGATGTTGGCAGGCAGTATTTTCGCCGAATTTACCGAGTTGAGATTTGTAGGTCATAAAATAAGTATAAAGTATATAGTATTAAGTATAAAGTATTTTTTCTAATACGTAAATTTTGTGTCGAGTGTTTCACGTTTTACACGAAATACAAAAATTTTGGCATTTTTGGCAAAAATTTATCAAAATTTACCCCAAAATCTGCAAAATATCGTCAAAAATGTGCCACATGTTTCACGTTTTACAACATTGTGCGACAGGAGGTGAAAAAGTGTAGTAATGGTCTTACGATTGGATCGGATGATAAAACCTTGACTTTTGAAAAAGCAAGCAGTGGTCTTCCGATCGGCTTGCCTTATTTTATTCGTGGGCGTAGGAGGGATCGAACCTCCGACCCCAGTCTTATCAGGACTGTGCTCTACCACTGAGCTATACGCCCATATTTTTCACTCCATTATTCCCAAGTTCTTTAATCCATCTATATTAAATTTAGTAATAGGCGTTTTTGTAATGGAGTCAGCACCTAAGGCCGCGTTAAGATTGCGGACAAGAAAATTAATAGAATAAGCAAAAAAAGCGACAACTATTAGCAGCATCAAAACCCCACTTACTATAAATATCAATTCTTTTTTATTCTTAAGATTTATACGCATGTTAAAAGTAAAATATCACCCCATTTAGTATTCCTTTAAAATCATTACCCTTCTTGGTAAAATCCAGCTTATTTAATTTAACAAAATACCGGCTATTTTCAAGGTCTTTGAGGAATTTTATTAAATTATCAAAAGCGCCGTCAATTGTGATAGTAATATTTATTTCACCTAATTCACTTTCGGTTTTAGGAGTTTCTTTGCCAATAGAGAGTTTTAAATTAACCTGATTTTGCATGGCAATAGTACTTAAATCTTGAGAAAGATTTACTAATTTGTCTTTAGTGATTATCATATTATCCAAGTCATCTAAATACGGCTCAACTTGTTCTGATTCGCGGCGCAGTAGAGCTATGAATTCGGTTGTCTGGCTGCGAAGGGTTAGTTTTTCTTTGACTTTCTGAATTTGCTTTACTTCGTCTTTAATTTTAGAATTTAAGAAAAATAAAGCCGCTCCTAAAATCAGGATAATTCCTAAACTAATACCGATATTGAGTAATAATTTTTTCTTAAAACTCATATTCATTTATTATATAATAATTATTATGAAACTTAAAGAAGTGGAAATTCTACATCAAGACAGTCCGGGATTTCCTTCACTTTTAAAAGAGATACCCTCAGCACCGACAGAACTTTATGTTTTGGGGAATTTACCTGATGAACAATTACCCAAAATTGCCATTGTTGGCACCCGAAAAGCCACGAGCAGTGGCTGTTTAATTGCCAAACAATTAGCTCAGACACTATCTCGTATTGGCGCTATAATTGTCAGCGGCCTGGCAATGGGCATTGATACCGCGGCTCATGAAGGCGCGGTGGCAGCTAAAGGTCAAACAATTGCTGTTTTGGGCAACGGGCTTAATGAAATTTATCCGCATCAGAACGAAAATTTAGCCAAGAAAATTTTAGAATTCAAGGGAGCGATTATTTCAGAATATCCTCCGGAAACCCCAAGTTTTCCAGCCCAATTCCTGGAGCGCAACCGGATTGTCAGCGGTTTGAGTATTGCTACCATTGTTGTTGAGGCGCCGGAACGATCAGGAGCTTTAGTAACTGCCCGTTTGGCAGCTGAGCAGGGGCGGGAAGTTTTTGTAGTGCCGGGTCCGGTTAATCATCCGAATTATAAAGGTTCTCATCAACTGATTAGGGACGGCGCTCGGTTGGTTGCTTCAGTAGAAGATGTTTTGGAAGATTTAGGGTTGGCTACGAAATACGAATCAAATACGAATATACGAAATTACGAAAATAATAAGAAGCAGATTAAAGACGAAAATCAATTAATTATTTATAAAGCGATTCAAGAAGCGGGCGCTGCTCTTGATATTGACAAAATTATTAAACTCACTAAACTTGAACCGCAAATAGTTAATCAATCAATTGCTTTATTAATTATCAACAATATTATTAGAGAAACAGAGGGAGGATATACATTATAAATTTCTAATTTCTAATTTTTAATTTTGAATGAATTTTTAATGATTTAATTTTAAAACATTAAGAAATTTTAAATTGATTCGAAATTCAGAATTCAAAATTATTTAATCGTTTATGAATCTTGTTATCGTAGAAAGTCCCACAAAATGTAAAACTCTTAGAGGCTTTCTTGGCAAGGAGTATGAAATTTTTGCAACAATAGGCCACATCCGCGATTTGCCGAAAAGCAACAAAAAAGCCATTGATATTCCCGGAGGGTTTGTCCCTTATTACGAAATATCAAAAGGAAAAGAAAAAGTGGTCGCGGAAATAAAAAAGCTGTCCCAAAAAGCCGACGAAGTAATACTCGCGACCGACCCTGACCGCGAAGGAGAAGCGATCGCCTGGCACATAAAAGAAGCATGCGGTCTCAAAAATCCGAAGCGCGTTGTTTTTCATGAAATAACGGAAAACGCCATAAAAGACGCGATAAAACACCCTCGCAATATTGATGAAAATTTGCGTAAAGCTCAGGAATCCAGGCGCGTTCTTGACCGTCTTGTTGGTTATGATTTAAGCGGGCTTATTTGGAAAAAAGTCCGCTACGGATTATCAGCCGGGCGCGTGCAATCTCCGGCGCTCCGCATAATAATGGAGCGTGAACGGGAAATAAATAATTTTATACCGGAAAATTACTGGGTAATTTCCGGAGAATTTTCAACCGAAAGAAAAGACAAAATTATTTTGACTTGCGATGTCCAGCCAAAAGACGAAAAAGAAACACAGCGAATTATTGAAGCCGGGAGAGCTAATTCATGGAAAATAATCAATATAAAACAGAGCGAGACAAAAAGATCGCCTTACGCTCCTTTTATCACTTCCACTCTCCAGCAAGCCGCAAGCTCGCGGCTCGGTTTTTCTCCTTCAAGAACAATGTCCGTCGCCCAAAAACTGTATGAGCAGGGGCTTATCACTTATATGAGAACTGACAGCGTAAACATCGGCAAAGAGGCGTTGTCTATGATTTATAAAGAAATAGAAAAAAGTTACGGTAAAGAATATTTGGAGCTGCGGCTGTATAAAACAAAGAGCAAAAGCGCGCAGGAAGCGCACGAAGCGATACGGCCTACCAATGCCGGTAAAAAAACAGCGGGCGCGACCGATGAACAAAAAAAACTTTACAGATTGATTTGGGCGCGCGCTATCGCTTCTCAGATGGCTGACGCCAGAATACTGAAAACAAAAGTGTCCGCTAATATAACCAAAGAAAATTTAATACCTAATTTTTCAACAATCGGCAGTATAACCGTTTTCCAGGGATGGCTTTCAGTTGATGTTGGAGCGCAAGGAAATGAGATCCAAATCCCTAAATTATCAGAAGGAGAAATAATAAAATTAAACAACATTGAAAGTCAAAGTAAGCAAACCGAACCGCCAGCAAGATACACCGAAGCCGGTTTGGTGAAAGAGCTGGAAAAACGCGAAATCGGAAGGCCAAGCACGTATGCTTCAATAATAAAAACAATTATTGACCGCGGTTATGTTGAAAAAAACGGAAGAACTCTTTATCCAACTGACACCGGCGAAGTGGTAAGCGAATTTCTTGAGAACAATTTCAGCCAATATATCAGTGATTCTTTTACCGCGGAAATGGAAAATGAGCTTGATGAAATAGCCGAGGGCAAAAGGAAATACGAAGAGATGCTGAAAAATTTTTATATTCCGTTTGCCAAAGCAGTCAAGTCAAAAGAAAAAATAGAAAAAATAACGAATCTCGGGGAAGCCGGAGAAGAATTCAAGTGCCCAAAATGCAACGGGCCGATGATTATTAAATTGTCAAAAACGGGAAAATTTTTAAGCTGTAAAGAATTTCCGAAATGCGCCGGCTCCAGAAAAATGGACGGTTCAGAAATAGAAGGACCGAAAGAAACCGGCGAAATTTGTCCTCAATGCGCAGCTTCGCCAACGGCGGGCAAAACCGGAAAACTGATTGAGCGCGAGGGAAGATTCGGAAAATTTATTTCTTGCAATAATTATCCTAAGTGTAAATTTATCAAAAAAAGCGCAGAAGAAGAAGCCAAAGCAAAAACAGGCGTTGCTTGCCCAAAATGTAAAAAGGGAGAGATAGTTGAGCGTCGCGGCAAATTCGGTATATTTTACTCTTGCTCTGGTTATCCCAAATGCGATTTTGCGCTCAAAGCAAGGCCAACAGGGAAAATTTGCAATCTTTGCAGTTCGTTATTAATGGAAGGAACCAAAACCATACCAAAAAGATGCTCAAACAAATCTTGCCTAAAACATAACCCGCATAAATAAAAAAAATAAAATTTGATTTTAAAAAGCTTTTAATTAATAAATAAAAAGAGGGCTGCGTGAGATACGCAACCCTTTTTGGTTTTGTCGAAATTTACTAACTTCTTAATAAGATTTTTTCAGCTTTTTCGCTTTTTAATATTTCTTTTCTGCTTTTGATAGAATTTTCACCACAATTTGGACATTTAGAAGGTTTTTTGTTTGTTTTTGTGTATGCTCCACAGTTTCTGCAAATATAGGTTTCTTTCATAACCTCTCCTTTTTAAGAAATTTGGTGGCGGCGACCGGTCGGCGGCCGAATCTTCTCTATTTTTCAGATAGAGCGTGCAGCCTTACACTACGCCCCGAATTTGCTTTTTCTGTAAAAGTGCTACTAGAAATAAATTTGGCTGGGACGGAAGGATTTAAACCTCCAACCCGGAAACTATCTAGTTTCCTGCTCTGCTAATTGAGCTACGTCCCAAGCCATTAATTTTTTCCTAAAATAGAGTATAATAAATGATGTGATGAATGTCAAGGAAATTATTAATATATTAAAATCTCCTTCAAAGAGCGAAACCGAGCTTATCCATCGGGCTTTTAATCTCGCCCAAGAAGCTCACAAAGGCCAAAAAAGAAAGTCGGGCGAACCATATTTTTCTCATTCTCTTGAAGCAGCCAAGAAAGTTGCACAATGGCGATTAGATACTCCAAGTGTTGCTGCCGCTTTACTCCATGATGTTGTTGAAGACACTAAATATACAATTGATGATATTAAAAAAGAATTTGGCGAAGAAATTGCTTTTTTAGTTAATGGCGTTACTAAATTAGGACGCCTTAAATATCGAGGCACTCAAGAAAAAGCGGAAAATCTCCGTAAGATGATCTTAGCGATAAGCCAGGATATCCGCGTAGTTATCATAAAATTAGCCGACCGTTTGCATAATATGCGCACATTGGCAGCTGTGCCGTCTAATAAACAAAAACGCATTGCTTTAGAAACTACAGAAATTTATACTCCATTAGCTTACCGCTTGGGAATGCAAATGGTTGCCGGAGAGCTTGAGGATTTAGCTTTTCCTTTTATTTATCCCCAAGAATATAAATGGTTAATACAAAATATAAAAGAAAAATATGAAGAACGGCATAATTATACCAGCAGAATAAAGCCGATTATTGAGAAAGCAATGAAAGATAATGCTATTAAGCCGATAAAAATTGACTCTAGGGCCAAAAGGTGGAGTAGTTTATATAAAAAGCTTCTTAAGTATGATGTGGATATAAATCAGATTTATGACTTGGTTGCTTTAAGGATTATTGTTAAAACAATAGAAGATTGTTATGCTGTTTTGGGTATTATTCATAATTTGTGGCCTCCTTTGCCGGGCCGAATAAAGGATTACATTGCATTGCCAAAACCAAATGGATACAGAAGTATTCATACAGTTGTATTTTGTTTGGATGATAAGCCAACAGAATTTCAAATTAGAACGCAAGAAATGCACGAAGAGGCAGAAAATGGAATTGCCGCTTATTGGGCTTATCATCAAGCTAAGACAAGTAAAACTTATCTTAAAGAGAAATCACCAGCGGTTTTTGCGGGAAAAAAAGAGCTTGCTTGGGTTCAACAGTTAAGGAGTTGGCAAAAAGAACATCCTGATTCCGAAGAATTTATTAGCTCGCTGAAAGTGGATTTTTTTAAAGACAGAATTTTTGTCATATCTCCACATGGAGAGGTAATAGATTTACCAGCAGGCGCTACTCCGGTTGACTTTGCTTAT
>JAZGAA010000041.1:0-6833 GCA_036444215.1 Minisyncoccota bacterium | reverse complement strand
CAAAACCTCAATTTTTGATTTTTTGGTTTCGGAAACCAAGAAGGCAATCCGTTCAATATCACCGGCATCAGCATTAAGCAAGCTGGTAGTGAATTCAATGGGGTAATGAGCTTTAAGATAAGCAGTTTGATAACCAATAAGAGCATAGCAGGCGGCGTGGCTTCGATTAAAACCGTAACGGGCAAACGGAGGAAACAACTCCCAAATCGCTTTGGCAGTTTTTTCATCAATATTATTTTTCAGCATTCCGCTGATGAGTTTTTCTTTTTGAGAATCAAGCAGGGACTTTATTTTTTTCCCTATGGCTTTTCTTAATATGTCGGCCTCGGCCAAAGTGAAACCGGCTAAATCGCGGGCAATCTTCATCATTTGTTCCTGATAAATTCCGATACCGTAAGTATTTTTGAGAATCGGCTCAAGTTTTGGATGAAGATAAGTTGGTTTTTCTAATTTATGTTTTCTTTTAATATATTGAGGAATATGTTCTATTGCGCCGGGTCGGTAAAGAGAAATCATAGCAATAATATCTTCAAACTCGGTTGGTTTTAATTGTTTAAGGTACCGTCGCATTCCTGATGATTCTAATTGGAAGATAGCAGTGGTATCGCCGGCTTGAAGAAGCTTGAAAGTTTTTTTATCATCAAGCGGAATTTTAGAGATATCAATCTCTTCGTCTTTAATTTCTTTTACTAAGCGGATAGTTTCTTCAATAATGGTTAGGTTCTTTAAACCGAGAAAATCCATCTTCAAAAGACCTAAATCTTCAATGCTGTACATTTCAAATTGAGTGATGATGATATTTTGGTCTTTTGGCGCTCTTTGAAGCGGTACGTATTGAGTAAGCGGTTCTTTGGAGATCACCACGCCGCAAGCATGAACCGAGGCATGACGAGCAACGCCTTCCAGATGTTTTGCCGCGTCAATTATTTTTTTAGCATCCGGATTATTATTGTAAAGGTCGCTAAATTCTTTAACATTTTCAAGCGACTCGTCTAATTTTTGGTTAAATGGGATTAGTTTAGCTAATTGGTCGCAGAAACTATAAGCCATTCCCAGAGCCCGGCCAGCATCGCGGATGGCGGCCCGAGCAGCCATTGTCCCAAAAGTAATGATTTGGGCTACGTGGTCATCGCCGTATTTTTGTCGAATATAGGCAAAAATTTCATCACGACGGATGTCAGAAACATCAACATCAATATCAGGCATAGAAATTCGTTCCGGATTTAAAAAGCGCTCAAAGAATAAATCGTATTTCAGAGGGTCAATATCAGTAATATTTAGAATATAAGAAAGCAAGCTGCCAGCGGCACTTCCTCTGGTGTTACAGCGGATACCTCGCTTTTTTGCCCAATTTACAATATCTTGAGCAATCAAGAAATAATCAGCAAAACCCGTTTTTTCAATAACCCCCAACTCATATTCTAATCGTTCTTTTATTTCATTTCCGCGTGAGTCCGCGTCAAGTCCGCGTAAGTCCGCGTACTTGGGGAAGCGCTGGGGCAATCTTTCAGATATTAATTCTTTAAGATACTGATTGGCATTTTTATCTTCGGGAAGTGCGAAATTAGGTAAAAGAATTTGATGGAGCGGCAAAGTTAAGTCGCAACGTTCGGCAATTTTTACCGTATTTTCAATTGCTTCAGGTAAATCTTTAAAAAATTCAATCATTTGTTCGGCTGAGCGCATTGAAAAATCATCAGCTTTAAGCGTTAGGCGGTCATTATCGTCCAGTTTGTTGCCGGTTTGGACAGCCAAAAGAATATCCTGGTATTCGGCATCTTCGGGTTTAAGATAATGAATGTCTTGGGTGGCAACTAAAGGAATGTTGGTTTTTTTGGAAATTTCAATTAAACCGTCATTAATTTTAGAAATATCCGGAATATTAGGATGATGATAAATTTCCAAAAAGAAATTTTCTGAACCAAAAATTTCCTGGTATTCCTTGGCAGTTTTTTCCGCTTGTTCAAATTTGTTATTGGCAAGCAACTTTGGAATTTCACCGCTGGGGCAGCCGGAAAGAGCAATTATTCCATTAGAATGTTTTCTAAGTAAATCTTTATCAACCCGGGGTTTATAATAAAAACCTTCCAGGTTGGCTTTGGTAATTAATTGAATTAAATTTTGCCAGCCAGTTTGGTTTTTCGCTAAAAGAGTTAAGTGAGAATATTTGTCGTCAATTTTTGGTTCTTTGTTAAAGCGAGTGCGGAAAGCGACATATGTCTCCACACCTAAAATTGGTTTAATCTCGGCTTTGAGAGCTTTTTTATAGAATTCAATCGTGCCGTAGAGATTACCATGGTCAGTTAAAGCCAAAGCTTTCATTCCTAATTCTTTAGCATAGGCAATTAAGTCGTCAATTTTTGCCAAACCGTCAAGAAGGGAATAGTGGCTATGGGTATGTAAGTGAACGAATTTCATAAGAGTAATCGCTAATAATGCGAATAATTTGCAAATAATGCGAATTCGCATTATTCGTTTAAGATTCGCGATATTCGCGAACACTCCCTTGATTATAATCTTGAAAAGGCCAAAAAGCAAAACAAGATTAATATCGTCAAGGGTTGGCTTAACGCCAGCCCTTTTTTATTTAATAATGTTAAAATAAATTTATGCCCAAACAAAAACTAAAAACTAAAAGCTCAAAACTAAAAGCTAAATATGTTATAGGCATAGATGAAGTTGGCAGGGGACCGCTTGCAGGACCAATAACTGTTGCGGCTGTAGCCGCAACGGCAAATTCCAAATCACAAATTCCAAAATCCAAAATCTTAAAAGGAATTAAGGATTCAAAAAAACTAACTTCCAAACAGAGAGAGGTATGGAATAAAATTTTAAGAAAAAATTTTGAATGTCGGTACGTTTCTGTAAATAATAAAACAATTGATAAAATAGGAATTCAAAAAGCAATTAAATTGGCAGTAAGCCGTGTTTTAGTCAAAACAATTAAAAGCTGCAAGCCAAAAATTAAAAGCTGTGTAGTTTTTTTTGACGGCGGACTATATTTACCAAAATCCCTAAATTCTAAATTCTACATTCTAAATTCTCGTACTATCATAAAGGGCGACGAAAAAATACCGGTTATTTCCGCTGCGTCAATTATTGCCAAAGTCGCTCGGGATAGCAAAATGCTGCGTTTTCACAAAAAATATTCTAAATACGGTTTTTATAGGCATAAAGGTTATGGGACAAAACTTCATTACAAAATGATTAAAAAACACGGCGTTTCTAAAATCCACCGAAGATCTTTTAGGTGTCATTGACATATTTAATAAATATGTTATACTGCAATTAGCACATAATAAAAACATTAAATTTTGGGAGGATGAGATGACAACTGGTATCAGAGATGACGCAAAAACAGATATAATAAACTCTCTTTTTATTAAAAAAGGAGTAAGAGTTCCATCAGGAACAAAAGAACAGAAAATCGTAGTATGGAAAACATCAAATACGAAATATACCAATAAGCTCTTTACAAAGGTGTATATTCAAGAATTTAATGAACCGAAAGGAGCTGTCGCGGTAAGTAATCCTATATATCGCGGTCCAGGATTAATTGTATTTGTGGATAGAAAACCATTGCTTGGTGAGGAGATATTAATCACAGAATTAAAGAGTAATTGCGCAATCGGAACCATAATTGCAAAATCATAATTTAACAGCAATCGGCTATCTTGATATGATAATAGATAGCCGATTTTTAATTTGACTTTTATTCTAAAATCCTAAATAATGAATATAAATAAGCACCAAATCTCAAGCACCAAATCTCAAGCACCAAATAACAAATAAGCACCAAATTCTAAATTCAAAATTCTAAACACGACGGGTTTTGGTCATTAGAATTTCGGTCATTGGAATTTATTTGTGATTTGGAATTTGTTATTTGGAATTTTTATCTGTGGGAGGCGTACCAGTAAAACATCATACAAAATCCAAAGTCGGCAGACGTCGATCGCATCTTGCACTAAAGCCAGTGGCTCTTTTTGTTTGCTCTAATTGTCAGCATCCGATTTTACCGCACCGTTATTGCGCTAAATGTGGGTTTTATAAGGGAAAAGCAATAAAAGAACCGAAGCTTAAAATAAAGAAGTAAAGCGATAGCGAATATGGCTACCAGACATCTTGCACGTTCAATTGTCCTTCAATCCCTTTATGAGTGGGATTTTTATAATCAAAAGGAGGATTTAAACAAGGTGATTGAACGCAATATTGAAGAATTTGGCCCCGGTATTAATGAGCCAGAATTTGTTTGGAAGATAGCCAAAGGAGTAATAGAAAATTTTGCTCATTTGAATAAAATTATTGAGAAAGCTGCTCCAGAATGGCCATTAAATCAAATTTCAATAATTGACAGAAATGTTTTGCGTATTGGGCTCTATGAGTTGCTTTATGCTGATAAAAATGAAGTTCCCGAGAAAGTCGCCATTAACGAAGCTATTGAATTGGCAAAAAATTACGGCGGCCCCAATTCAGGAAAATTTATCAATGGCGTATTAGGAACAGTATATCGCGAAATGGAAAAGTGATGGATTTAACAAAATTAGAAAAAATAATTGGACATCAGTTCAAAAATAAAGATTTACTTAAAGAGTCGTTGACTCACCGTTCTTACCTTAACGAAAATCCTTCTTGGGGGGCTAATTTTATGAGCCCTCATAACGAGCGGCTGGAATTTTTAGGTGATGCGGTTTTGGAATTATCGGTGTCAGAATATCTTTTTCAAAAATATCCTGATTATAATGAAGGTCAGCTTACCAGCATCAGGGCGGCACTGGTTAATTATCAGATGTTGGCTAAGGCCGCCGGAGATATAGAACTGGACAAATTTATTTTGCTTTCCCGTGGTGAAGCCAAAGATAAAGGCAAAGCCAGAGAGGTAATTTTAGCCAATGCTTTTGAGGCCGTACTCGGCGCCGTTTATTTAGATGCCGGCTATTTGGCAGCTAAGTCGTTTATTGAAAAAGTTGTCATAGTGAACCTTCCGGAAGTTCTTGAAAAAGAATTATATAGAGACCCCAAAAGTTTGCTACAGGAAATTATTCAGGAGAAACTTAAATTTACTCCAAGTTATCAGGTTTTATCTGAACACGGACCTGACCATCAAAAGATTTTTAGAGTCGGCGTATTTTTTGACGGCGATTTGGCTGCCGAGGGCGAAGGAGCTTCTAAGCAGGAGGCGGAAGTGGAAGCAGCAAAGAACGCGTTAAATTCAATCAGTAACTAGGAACTAGTAACTAGTAACTAGGAAGAAAAAATTGCCCTGTTTACTAGTTCCTGTTTACTAGTTACTTAAATAACTTGTTTCTTAAATCCCTCGAACTTAACGGTTTCAAATCTTTTGTTCAGAAGACGGTTTTGGAATTTCCAGCCGGCATTACGGCAATTGTTGGACCGAACGGCTCCGGAAAAAGCAATCTTATTGATGCTATCCGCTGGCTTTTAGGAGAACGGGAGGCAAAAAATTTAAGAAGCATTAAAGCAGAAGATTTGATTTTTGCCGGCACCTCAAAAAGACCAAGGGTATCAATGGCTCAGGCCGGGTTGCATTTTGACAATAGCAAAGGTTTTTTCCCGATTGATTTCAGCGAAGTTTCAGTAGTGCGTCGGGTGACTCGAGATGGAAATTCTCAATATTTTTTAAACAAGTCCGAAACGCGACTTAAAGATATAGTGGATTTTTTTGCCCGTTCTCGTCTCGGCACCAAGGGTTTGACAATTATTAATCAGGGGAACAGCGATCTTTTTGTCAGGGTTTCGCCGGAGGAACGGCGAATAATGATTGAAGAAATTTTAGGATTAAGAGAGTATCAGATTAAGAAGATAGAAGCCGAACGCAAACTTAAAAATACTATTATAAATTTGGATAAAGTTAGGGCAATGATTGGAGAAATTAAGCCCCACTTGAGAATGCTAAGACGTCAAACCGCTAAGTGGGAAAAACGGTCAGAAACAGAAAAGGAATTGGAAGAATTAGAAGATAAGTATTTTTCTTTTAAATTAAGCGAAATTAAAAAATCATTAATCGATTTTGACCCGGAACTGGATAAATTAGAAAAGCAAATAGCCGAAAAGAAAAATGAATTAAGCATCTCAGAAGGAGAGATTAAAAAACTTAAACCAAAAGACCAGGAGCAGGAAAATATTAAATCAATTAAACGTCAGCAGGATGAATTATTATCCCGGCGTTCGGAAATCCAGAAGGAATTCGGCCGACTGGAAGCAAAAATAGAATTATTAAGCGTTTCAGAAAGCGGAGACAAAATTTTTAATATCAAAGAGACACTTAACTTAATTGATAATATAAAAAAATCGCTTAAGACCGGTTTAAACTATTCGGAGTTTGAAAAATTAAAGAAAATAGTAGAGGATTTAATTATTAAAATTGAGCAATTTTTAGAGGACTCTCCTGATTCAAAATCAGAAGGAATAAACCCCGTTAGAAATGGAATTTCTAACGGGGTAAAGGAATTGGAAAAATTAAAAACCGATTTAACAAATAACCTTAGTTCAATTAACAAAGATTTAGAGCAGTTAACAAAATCCGAGCAAGAAATCACCGATAGCTTGGAAAGTTTTAATAAGAATTTTCAGAAAGCTTTTGAGGTTAAAGAAGTAAAAAAAGAAGAAATAAATGATTTGGAAAGCCGAAAAAGCAAGATTATTTTTGAAAAAGAAAAGTTAAATTTAAAACTTCAAGATCTAAAGGAACAAATATCCCAAATCGGCCGGTCAGCAGAAGAATTCAATGCGATTGATGTCGTACCTCAATCATTGGATTTGGAAGATACTGAACGGAAAATGTTTAAACTCCGAGCCCATTTGGCGAGCAT
>JAZGAA010000040.1:0-4832 GCA_036444215.1 Minisyncoccota bacterium | reverse complement strand
GATTACGCCGATTTACCAAAGCAGCCAGGGATTTTAATATGAAAGCATTTACCTTATTAGAGCTTCTTATAACCTTAGGGATTTCGGCGATGGTTTTGGCTGTTAGCTGGCCGTTGATGACTAATATATATTTAAGTTTTCAGATAACTTCCGAAGTTGATAATTTAATCGCGGTTTTAAGAAAAGCCCAGTCCTTAGCGTTTACTAATCAGGACCAAAGCCCTTATGGCGTCTATATTTTAGAAAGCCAGTATTTAGTGTTTAAAGGTAGTTCTTATGCTGGTCGGGATCCGACTTTTGATGAAAAATTTGCTAAACCATCAGATATCATTATTAGCGGGCTTTCAGAAGTAGTTTTTACTCCCCTAAGCGGAGTATCCAACGCAACCGGCACTTTTGATTTAAGCAACGGTCGTCAAAATTTATCCATTCAAATTAATGATGAAGGAACAATTAATTATTAATAGGGGGTTTAGCTTGGTGGAAATTTTAATCGGCTTAGCAGTGATGGCGATAGGCGTAAGTGGCGCACTGGTTTTAATTTCTCAACAGCAGTTTTTAGCTTCTGACAAAGAACAGGCTGTTCAGGCGCAAGCGCTGGCTTCGGAGGGATTGGAAGCAGTAAGGGCGATTAATCAAAAAAATTGGGATGATTTGACTGTTGGAGAACATGGTTTATCTTTTTCAGGCGGAGAATGGCAGTTTTCCGGCAGCGAGGATTTAAACGGTATTTTTGCCAGGAAAATTATTATTAATAATCTTGACTCTCGAACCAAACAAATAGTAAGTCGTATAGAATGGGAGGATAATTCTAATATTGAATTATTAATGGTTTTAACTGACTGGCAGGGGATTATTGAAAGCGGAGGCGACCCTGGTTCTGGCGACCCTGGCTTAAGCGGCGACTGGAGCAATCCTCAAACTTTAATCAGTGTTGATATAGGAGCTGGTCGAAAAGGCACTGATGTAGTGGTTGAAAACAGTAAGGTTTATATTTCTAGTGTTGCCTCAGACCCTGACAAAAATGATTTATCAATTTATGACGTCAGCACTCCTTCTAATCCTGTTTTATTAGGTGAACTTAATACCGACGGTAAGGGCATTAATTCTTTGGCTTTAAGCGGAGATGAGCTCTATGCTGCTTCTCCTGACAATGAGCAAGAATTTTTAATAATTAATATCAGCAATCCAAATTCACCAAGCGTAATCAGTCAGCTTGATTTAGGAGACAGTAAAGATGCTATAAGTATTTTTTATTTAGATGATTTTGTTTATTTAGGGAGAAAAGAGGGCGATAATATTGGAGAATTGGTAATTATTGATGTTAGTAATTCAACTAATCCGCAAGTTAGCTCAGTAATAGAAATAGATAAAGACCTTAAAGATATTTTTGTTTTAGGCCAACGGGCTTATTTGGCTGTTGATGATGATGAAAATACCCTAACTATTTTTGATGTTTCTAATCCTGCTTTACCGCAAGAAATTGGAGATTTAGATATAGGCGGTCAAAACGGGAGAAGTGTTTTTGTTCAAACAGATTCGCGGGTTTTTTTGGGGACTGATTCAAAATTTTATGCGTTAGACGCAGCAAGTTCTTCTAATATAAGTATTAGGGGCTCAATAGATATTTTGGCTGATATTAATGATATTACGGTTGTTGGTAATTTTGCTTTTTTAGCAACCAGTAAAGCCAATAGTGAATTTATTACTTTAAACGCTACTGACCCAACTGATATTCAAAAAGTCAGTTCATTTAATTTCCCTCAACACGCTACTGGTGTTGATTATGAAAACAATTTAATTTTCGTATCAGTAAGAAGCAACGATGCACTCAGAATTATTACATCACAATAAGAATGATAAAGGTTTAAGCTTGATTGAAGTAATTATTTACTTGGCAATTATGGCGATTTTTATCAGTGCCACTTTTTTATTAGTTAATCAATCTTTGGAAAATGCCGAGCGTGTAAGGATAAAGATTGAAACAGCGGCTAATTTGGAAATAGTACTCCGAAAAATTGAATGGGCAATGAGCGAAGCAGAAACCGTTAATTTCCCGGTCGCCAACACTTCATCTACCCAGTTTTCAATTAACCGGTTTTCTTCTGATTTTAATCCTATAGTTTTTACTTTAAGTGGTGCTCAGATTACTTTATCTAAGTCAGGCGGACCAGCAATTGATTTAACCAATAATAAAGTTCGGGTTACTGATTTTTTAGCAGAGCATTTTTCTACGGCTGAAAATCCTTCAACTTTAAGAATTAAATTATCCATAAAAAACAAAGCAAGCGGTCGATTAAGCGAAATCGCTTCTACAACAATACAAATGTTTTTCGTGGTTGAATAAAAATATGAAAGGTTATTTAGCTATCACTACTTCAATTGTTTTAACCCTGGTGGTAATCTTGGTTGCTTTAGCTTTAGGAACAAGAGTTTTTTTGGCTCGTTTTGATACGGAGAATTTTGAAGCTAAAAAATTAAGTTATTTTTTATCTCAGAGTTGTTTGGAAACCGCTCTTTTGAATTTAGCAGTCGGATCTTATAGCGGTAATGAAACTATTGATATAGGAAGTGAGCAGTGTTTGGTTTTGCCGATTGAATCCAGTTCTTCAAATATAATTATTAAATCTCAGGCGTCAATAAATGAAAAAACCACCAATTTAGAATTAGTGGTTGACAATTATAATTTAGAAACCATCTCTATTGAAGAAGTACAAAGTTTTTAATATAATTCATAAATCTTTTCTCGCCAGCTAAAATGCCTCGGGCAATTACTTTTCGGAACCAGAATAATTTTGTTCCAGCGACAAAATTTTCTTTTCCCTCGGCACGGCGGCTCTCGCTTTGCTCGAGACCAAGCCCGCCGCACCTGCGGGATATTCCTCAAAGCAACTTGCCCTCGGCTTATATTTATATCTGGCTGCGAAAAGATTTTCTAAATTAATAATCGAATCAAAATGAGCAAAAAATCTTTTCGTAGCGAGTAAGAATACGAATAAATCTTTTCATAGCCAGTATGTCGAGAGAGATAGTAATAAATTACCGAAGCGAATGAGGGGAAAGCCGGAACTGACCGAAGGGAATTCCGGAAGGATTCCCGAAATGAGCGAGGATAATTTATCTAGCGCAAAGACAACTGGCGAGAAAAGATTTATGAGTTATGAGCGAGAAAAGATTTTTTGCTCTTTCCAAGGCACTGGCTTCTTGCCTTCTATCTGGACTGTTATTAATTCAAGTTTTTTATCTGTAATTTTCGCTTCTAAAAGTTTTACCCTTTTATTATTAATAAAAGTATATGTTCCGGGCTCTGGATTCAGGGCGCGGATTTTGCGGTCAATTTCTAAAGCGATTTCGCCACCCTGTTTTTGGGCTTTTTTTAAATCTTCAAATTTAATATGTCCGTCTTCAGTTCGAAATTTTTTAGTGAAAGTTGCCTGGTTTTCGTTTTGTGGACTAGGCGTAATTTCGTTATTAAGGAATTTTGGCAGTGTTTCAATAAATAATTCAGCTGATAATTCCGCAAGTTTTTTATGTAAGTTTGAAAATTGAAAATTAGAAATTTGAAATTCCAATTCTCGTTGTGCGAGAATTGGCCCGCTATCCAACCCTTCATCCATTAAATATAAAGTAGTGCCGGTTTTTTCGTCGCCGCTTAATATTGTTGTTTGAATAGGAGATGAGCCGCGATATTTGGGTAAAAGAGAGGGATGAACGCCAATAGTTCCTAATTTCGGAATTTCTAAAATTTCTTTTGGAAGGATTTTTGCGTAAGCGGCAACAATGAATAAATCCGGCTGAATTTTGAATAATGAATCATGAATTATGCTTAAATTTTCCGGCTGTAGGATTTTAATTCCATCCTTTATTCTTGATTCATAATTCATAATTCTTTGCTTTACTGGCGGCGGCGTAATAATCTTCTTTCTCCCAACTGGTTTATCGGAATTACAAATAATTGCCTCTGGTATGAAGTCGGCCTTAATTAGTTTTTCAAGAATTATAGCGGCAAATTCAGGAGTACCCCAAAATATGTATTTCATAGTAATCAAATTACTTTATATATCTCTTTTGTTCTGTCTATAAACAATATTCCGTTTAAATGATCTGTTTCGTGCTGAAATACTCTAGCTAATAATCCTCCGGTTTTGATTTTTATTTTTCTTCCATTTTTGTCATTGCCGATTAAAGTGATTTTATCTGAACGCTCAACTAAACCATAAGCTTCTGGCACACTCAAACATCCCTCTTCTAATACGATTTTTTTCTTTGATGGTTTTGTGATTTTCGGATTAAAAACAGTGTAGAACTTTCTGTTTTTAGAATCAACTATTTCAGGCAGCTGGGCGACAAAAAGGCGTAGATTCAAGCCAATTTGGTTTGCGCTTAATCCGATGCCAATAGCAGATGTCATTGTTTTGCGCATTTTCTTGATTGTTTCTTGTATTTCTTTTTTATTGGCTTTATCAAAATCAAAATCAGCGGTTTTGGTGCGCAGGAAATTTTCTTCTTTTTTGTTGTTTATTGTAAAGATTTTCATATTTTGTATAATTAGATTGTATCGTAAATAAAGGTTAAAATCCATAAAATTTAAATACTTGACACAAAATTGATTTTCTGCTATACTAATTTTATGCCAAGAAAAATCTGGTTAGTATTAATAGAGTTTCTTCTGGCTAGTACCCTGGCCCTGATTTTTCATTTTAGCTTGCACAATGAAACTGCCGCCTTGATTATTTTTGGCGTAGGTGTTCTTTTATCCTTGTTTACCTTCTTGGTTTATACAGAATTTATTAAAGAGTTTAATAACACCTTAAAATTTTATAAATTAAAAG
>JAZGAA010000039.1:0-6003 GCA_036444215.1 Minisyncoccota bacterium | reverse complement strand
AAAACATTGAACGATTAGAAAACCGTTTAGAAGTCATTAAAGAAACAAGTGATAATCCTAATGTTGATAAACTTTTAGATAAATTAACAAATAATTCTTTAAAGCATCAGCAACTTTTTGACAACTTGAAATTAAAATTTGAAAATAGACCGGCATTAATAGAAAAACTTGAGAATATTCAAAACCGAGCTAATGATGTTATCGCTAAAATCCCGGAAAAGTTTGAAGATGCTTTAAAATTTAAAGAGAGAATTCAAAAAATCATTGAAAAACAACCTCAACGAATTTTTAAAGAATTGCGAGCGGTAGAATTTCTTGACCGAATTGAAGAAAAACTACCGGAAGACAAAAAAGAACATCTCCAAAATCTTAAAGAAAACTTAATTTCTGCATTTGAAAATAAAATTCAAAACTGGACTGATGTTGACAAGAAAAAGTTTCTAAAGACAGAAATTATACAGCGATTACCAGGAGACAATCTTCGTAGAATTAATATATTAGAACAAGTTGGAGAAAAAATAAGTGATTCTAATATTAGAGTTAGAATTCAGGGAGTTAAGGAGGGTTTGGTAAAGTATATTGACCCTGAAGCTAGTCAAGAACGAGTTTTAAAATTAATCAAACAAGCTAAAACATTAATCGCTAAAGTTGAAAATTTATTATCGGATAAGCCAAATGATAAAATTGCTGAATTATTAGAAAGAGCCAAAACATATTTAGCCAATGCAAATAAGGCGTTAAATGAAAATAAAATTGGCGAGGCATTTGGCCAAGCTAATTCAGCGATTTCAGTTGCAAGAAATGCTCTGCAACAGATTCAGCAAGGAAGCGGAGGAACTACTGCTTGTCCGTTGATTGCGCCTGCTTGCCTAGTAGGAGAAACAGCAGTAAGAACCAATGAAAAAGACGCAAAAGGATGTCCAATACTTAGATGTACGCATATAAGTGATAGTGGTACAACATCTACAACAACATCACAATCGTACATAAGACCAATACCATTTTGTATTCAGGTGATTACCCCGGCAATTTCTCCAAACGGTGTTTGTAAAAATTTCCCAACACCTTGTGATGTCCCAGCCACCTGGAAAAAAGTTAATAAATGCCCTACAGCAACAATACCTTCAACAGGAACACAAGATACGACAGGCACCACAAATCAATAAAAATGACTTCCGAGAAAATTAGAGAATTATTTTTTGATTTCTTTAAGAAGAGGGGATATTCGATTGTCCCTTTTTACCCCGCATAAAACTTGTTTTTGTGCGGGGCTTCCTCGTACTATTATGTTTACAATGGCCAATTTTGATTTATGAATTCATCTGAAATAAGGAAAAAGTTTTTCGATTTTTTTTCTGAACGAGGGCATACTATTGTTCCGTCAAGCTCTTTGATACCTGATGACCCGTCAGTGCTTTTGACAACTGCTGGAATGCAGCAATTTAAAAAATATTTTACTGGCGAACTTGATGCCATGAAAGATTTTGACTCTCAAAGAGTTGTTTCAATCCAAAAATGCTTTAGAACCAGCGATATTGAAGAAGTCGGGGATAAAACACATCTGACCTTTTTTGAAATGCTGGGGAATTTCTCATTCAGCGGCTATTTTAAACGCTCGGCAATTCTTTGGGCTTGGGAATTTATTACTGAAATTTTAAATATTAGCACCGAAAGAATTACGGTTTCTGTTTTTGAAGGCGACAAACAAACTTCGCATGACAGCGAATCTTATAAAATTTTACATGAGGAAATCGGTTTACCAAAAGATAAGATTATTATGGGCAACCGTGATGATAACTTCTGGGGTCCAACCGGCGATGAAGGACCTTGCGGCCCAACCGCGGAAATTCATGTTGACGGCATAGAAATCTGGAATTTGGTTTTTAATGAATATTATAAAGAGCGCGACGGAAAATTTACGAAAGTTGAAAATCCCGGGGTTGATACTGGGATGGGAATAGAACGATTAACAGCGATTCTTCAAGGAACCGATGATGTTTTTGAAGCCGATATTTTTCATCCCCTGACTTCAAAGATAAATGACTTAGCGCCCGGACTGGACCAACGAATAATCAGAATTTTAGCTGACCATCTACGAGCTTGTATATTTTTAGTGGGTGACGGAATTCTGCCTTCTAATAAAGAGGTTGGTTATGTTTTGCGCCGGCTTTTGCGCAGAATCTTAGCTTATAAAATAAAATACGATATTCACGCTGATTTGTTTCCGGAAAGCGTTGAAGTAATTAAAGATAAATTTGAGAAAATTTATCCGGAATTAAAAGAAACTGAAAAAATTCTTAAAGTACTGGAAGACGAAAGATTAAAATTCCAGGAGACAATCGGCAGGGGAATGAAAGAAATAGAAAAACACTCTGTTATTACCGGTAAAGAAGCATTTTATCTTTATGAAACTTTTGGTTTGCCGTTTGAGTTAATTAAAGAATTGGCTCCGGATGAAATTATTAAAAATCTTAAAAAAGAGGATTTTGACAAAGAATTTGAAAAACATCAAAAAATTTCCCGGGCCGGGGTTGAGAAGAAATTCGGTGGTCATGGATTGGCTTTAGATACAGGCGAATTAAAAGCCGGCAGTGAAGAAGAAGTTCAAAAAGTTATTCAGCTTCATACTGCTACCCATTTGCTCCATTGGGCTCTACGAGAAGTTTTAGGAAAAGAGGTCCAACAAATGGGTTCTGATATTAATCCGGAACGGACCCGGTTTGATTTTTCTTTTAATCGCAAAATGACGCCTGAAGAAATTCAAAAAGTTGAAGATTTGGTTAACCAAAAAATTAAAGAAAACTTACCTGTTTATTTTAAAGAAATGCCCAAAGAAGAAGCAGAGAAAACAGGAGCGCTTCATTTCTTTAAGCAAAAATATCCTGATGTTGTAAAAGTGTATTTTATTGGCTCAGAAGCCAGCAACGGCATTATAAGCGCTGAATTCTGCGGCGGCCCGCATGTTGATTACACATATCAAATAAAAAATGTTAAAATATTAAAAGAAGAATCAGTAGGTGCAGGAATTAGAAGAATTAGAGCTATAATTGAATAATCTACTCTTTATTTTAAATAAACTACATAACTTACATTTTGGTCAACTTTTTCTAATTCATCAGGAAAAATATAATACAGATTCTTTGCTTTTTGTTTGTCCGGAGTAAATGTGTCAGTCAAAAACATTACAGTTTGAGTTGGCATTGGCATTCCTCTAACATCAACGCCTGATGCCTCAACTACCACATATTTCGGCAGTTCTTTTGGCAATTCACGAAGTTCTTTGCCAAGCCGGACGTATTCCTGATTAAAAGCACCTGCCGTATTAGGGTTCTGCCCCCATAGAATAAAGTAGGTAGTATAGGCCTCGAAAATTAAGGTAACTAGTAACAAGTAACTAGTAACTAGGATAAATTTTCGTACTTTCGTGTCTTTTTGCATTTTTGTAAGCAGTTTTTCGTATAACCAGATGCCACCTATTCCGGCTAAGATAAAAACTGGCGGCGCCATAAGGATTGCCCTCAAAGCGTGCGGTAATCCTTCGTTTGATATTACAACCGGTAAAGCAGACACAGCCAACCAGGTAAATAAAATTCCAAATCCAATTTGAATTTGGTGCTTGGAATTTATTTGGAATTTGGAATTTGGAATTTGGAATTTAAATAATTGGCGAATTCCTAAAATGAAGCCAATTATGAATAGTATCCCCACTGGCCAAAACAGCAGGGGCTTTCCTGCGATGTTATGCCGCCAGTTCCAGTCGCCTGAAAAATTAAACATCCCGGCAGTTTTCAAAATATTAATTCCCAAATCTTTAATTGGAGTAGGGGAGCTCAGAATAGAAATCTGAGTAGTTCGACCAAAGAAATCTTGAGGATTTTCAATAAAATATAATCCTAACGGGGCAAATACTAAAATTGTAAAAACAGTAAAGATAATAAAAATTTTTAATATCTTTTTTCTTAAATCTCTAAAAGCTAAAAACCAAAAGCTAAAAACTATCAAGATTAAAAGCGGAGTTGCCCGATAAGCAATATAGGAATAAAAACCCAATCCGTAAAAAATACCGCCAATAATAGAAAAAGATATAAGTTTTGAATTTTTAATTTTGAGTTTTGAGTTTTGATTAAATTTAGGTTTATTTAATTCATTAATTTTTTCATTAGAATTTGATTCGAAATTCGAAATTCGAAATTCAGAATTAAAAGATTTCAATAGGAAATAAACTCCCCATACCAGAAAGAACGGTGCCATTATTGCTCTGAAACCAATACGGGAAAAATTAATTATCCAAAAACTTGTTGCAATGAAAAATGCCGAAAGCAAAGCAATTTTTTCATTAGCAAACAATTCCTTAGTCAAGAAATAAACGCCGAGGACAATAAAAATCCCAAATAAGGCGCTGACGAGCCGGAGCGCCCATATTTCATTTCCAAATAGCCCCAAGAATATTGCCTGAATATTCATAAATAATCCCTCGCGACCGTTATTTTCAGGATAAAAAACTTTAAAATCTCCTGTTGAAATCGCTTCTAAAGCATTATTGCCATTCATTGCTTCATCAGGATAAAGCCCCGGCGGGAAATCAGATAAGTTGAATAAACACAAAAAAGAAGCTATAATAATGATGAAAATTAAGATACACAAACCGATTTTCTTATCCATAATTATAATTATATCATAAAATATGTGCCGAGGTAGCTCAGTGGCAGAGCAGAGCTTTCGTAAAGCTAAGGTCGGAGGTTCAAATCCTCTCCTCGGCTCAATATGAAAGAAAATTTATCACAACAAATTAATGAATTGAAAAAGCAGGCCCGGCGCTTAGCCGGGCGGCTTTGACGTTGAAACCAAAAAAATCCGCCTTAAAGAACTCGGATTTGAGTTAAATGACCCGGATTTATGGAAAAACCGGGAGCTTGCTGACGCCAAAATCAAAGAAATGGGCGAGTTAAAAAATTTAATTGACCGTTTTGAAGAAATTGAAAAAGGATTAAAAGAGCTGGAAATCGCTCCGACTGAAGACAAATTCTATCAAATTAAAAAGAAATTCTCTCAATTTGAAATTGAGCGATTATTTACAGGAAAATATGATAAAGGACCGGCAATAATTTCCATTTATTCCGGCGCCGGCGGACAGGACGCTGAAGATTGGGCAAAAATGCTTTATGAAATGTATTCCAAGTACGCCGAGAAAAGAGGATGGAAAATAAAAACAATTGACGAAAAGACAATAGAACTCAAAGGGAATTATGTTTACGGCGAGCTTAAAAAAGAAGCCGGTGTTCATAGATTAGTTCGTATTTCTCCGTTTTCTCCGAAAAAACTTCGCCATACGTCTTTTGCTTTAGTTGAAGTTTTGCCAGAATTGCCGGAAATAGAAGAAAAGAAATTTGAAATTCCAGCTGACGATTTAAGAATAGAACTTTCCCGGGCCGGCGGGCCAGGCGGCCAAAATGTCAATAAAGTTGAAACCGCTGTCAGGATTGTCCATTTGCCAACCGGTATTGTTGCGGCTTGCCGAGCTGAACGCTCCCAGAACCAGAATCGCGAAAAAGCCCTTAAACTGCTTAAAACTAAACTACTAAGATTAATGGAAGAGAGACAAACCAAAGAATTAAACCAACTTAAAACCAAAGTAAAGCCCGAATGGGGAAGCCAAATTCGCTCTTATGTGCTGAATCCTTATAAATTAGTTAAGGACCACCGGACCGGTCTTGAAACAACTCATGTGGAAAAAGTACTGGAAGGGGACTTGGATTTGTTTGTGGAAAGTGATATTCCGATTTTGTCCGCAAAGGCGTAGCCTGAGCGGAAACAAAATCGAGAACCCCGTTAGATAAAAATATGATTAAGCTAGAGACATAAAGTCACGATTTGCTCTTTATTTTGAATTTTATATAGTGTATAATTATTATCTAACGGGGTACTGAATTTTGTAGCCAATCAGACTGCACTAAGTTTGCCCTCTTGGGCAAAATTCGTATGATTACTTTTCAAAACATTTCT
>JAZGAA010000038.1:0-14983 GCA_036444215.1 Minisyncoccota bacterium | reverse complement strand
TTGCCAATTGGCTTTTTAAATTCCGCCGCCTTAATGTTATTTGCTGTTCTTATTTTAATGGATTTTATTATCAATCATTTTAACGGCACTTTAACGCGTCGGATAATCTTAAGAAACGCCACTTCGTGGATTGTTTTAAGCATTATTATTTTCGCCGCCTCTAAATGGAGCTTATAATTTTTTTAAGTGTTTCTACGAATTTTTGAGGCAATGTTTCAACTTTAACCAAATATTCAGTTGCGCCTAATTCCATAGCTTTGGCTTTAATGCCGGGTTCGTTGAGATTAGAGAAGACAACAACCGGAATGTCTTTTAGTTTTGGGTCGGCTTTGATTTTTTTCAGGAATTCAAACCCACGTTCTTCGCTCAAGTCCTCGCTTCCAGCTGCTTTATTGGTCGGCAAGATAAGGTCAAGAATTATTACGTCTGGCTCGCTTATTTTAACTACATCCAATCCGGAAATTAAATCCTGGGCTTTCAAAACTTCATATTTACGGGTTGTGTCTAAAGAAAGCGCTTCCGAGAAAAGCGAGCGAAGAAAATCTTCATCTTCAATAAATAAAACTTTTACTTTTTCCATATTATTAATTTTATAATATTAATGGCAATTTAACAATGGATTTAGTTCCTTGATTTTGGCCGGCGCTTTCAACAGAGAATTCGCCGCCCAATGTTTCAATAATTCCTTTTACAATATTAAGTCCTAAACCTGAACCGCTTGGCCAAATTTTTCTAGCTTCTGCGCCGCGGAAAAATCTCTCAAAAATTTTTGGTTTTTCTTCTTCGGTTAATCCAATACCTGAATCTTTAATTTCAATTATAGCATATTTATCGTCTTTTCGGATGTTGATATCTACGGTTTGTCCAGGAGTGCTGTATTTTTCAGCGTTATCCAGAAGTTTCTGAATGACGATAGTTAGATAAAATTTATCAGAATTTATTTCAAAACTATCACCATTTTGAATATTAAAAATAAGACCCTTTTTTTCGTAATTTGGTTTTAATGCCGTATTATAAATATCTTCAATAAACTCCTTTAATTTAATTGACTCTGGGCTTAGTTTTATACCTTCTTTTATCTGAAGCGATAAAAATACATCATTAATTAAAAAATTTAATTTTTCTGAAGATATTGCCATTTTATCGGCAATCTCTTTTTGTTTTTCAGGCGGAAATTTTTGGAAATCACCGCTCTGCATAAAACTTAAATAGCCCTTAATTAAAGTCAAAGGGGTTTTTAATTGATGTTTTGCAACGCGTAAGAAACTTTTTTCCTCTTCCATTTTTATAATTATAAAAAAATGTTAAAATAATAGCAATAGTTAGATGCCGTTGTGAGGTGGAGAGATTCAATTTGAAATTAAATAACAAATATAATAAAATAAAGAAAAAGGTCGAAAATAATTTTTAAAATGAATTATTTAAAAATGTTAAACAAAAATAAAAGTATCTCGGGCGCAATTAGAATGCGGATAATTATTGTTTTGGTTATTGTTATAGCTATAGGATTGGGAATAGCTGTTCGGCAGTTCTTGAGTCAGCCAGCACCAGAACCAAATGGGGACGGTGATACTGGTCCAGTAAAACAACTTTCTTATCTTCGTTCAATCAATGATGATGAAACAATGGTTTTAAACGGAACTCACGAATTTTGGCTAAAAGGAAATTACGTTTATGTTACCAGTGTTAAGGAAAATGGTTTTACGGTTTTTGATATTTCTGACCCGGCAAATCCTAAATATATTTCGTCATTTTCCGACAATGAAGAAACATTAATGGAGAAGGCTCACAGCATAATGTTCAGCGGCGACTATGCTTATGTAAGCAGCGTCAAAAACAGCGCTATTCAGGTTTTTGATGTCTCTAACCCAGCTAATCCTTTACCAATCCGATACATAGACCATAATGAAGCAACCGGTCTTGAAGGCGTACACGGCATATCAATAAAAGGAGATTATCTTTACGCGGCTGGTACCACTGATAACGCTCTTGTAATAATAGATATTTCTGACCCGGCAAATCCTAAACATTCAGCAACGCTTTTTGACACTCAGGATATGTCGCTCAAAGCTCCGCATCAAATTGCTTTTATTGGGAATTACGCTTATGTCATAACCGCTGTCGAAGGCATAGAAATATTAGATATTTCTGACCCAACTAATCCCAAGCACGTATCAGCATTTAAAGATGATGAAGGGATTGCTCTTGAAGGAGGACATGATATAGAAATTGTTGGAAATTACATTTATACAGCGAGTTATGTAGATGGTTTGGGAATCTTTGACGCGACCAACCCTGAGGCGCCTGTACAAATAGCAACAATTTCCCCGACTGAAGATAACGGTCTTTTGTCCGCCAGCGATCTTGATATCTCCGGTAAATATTTATTTATTGTATCCGAGGTAGGAAACGCGATGGTAATGATAGATATTTCCAATCCTTCAAATCCAGTTATTAAAGACACTATTAAGGATGATGGCACTACTTTTCTTTGGAACGGACACTTTGTGCGTGTTATTGGGGACTACGTTTATGTAGCTGGCGTGCAGGATGGTTTTGGGATAGTGAAGTTTTCCGAGTAATCGTTGATAATGTTTAATAATTCGCGGATAAGGTGAATTTATATTATTCGTTTAAGTTCACCTTATTCGTGATGTATTTTTATGAAGTATTCCATTTGGCGAATTCTATTTTTCTTGTTTATTTTTATTGGGTTTTTGGGATTTATTTTAGTAGTTAGCACTTCTTTTTTCTTTTATAGATTTAATGTCAATCAAGTAATGGAAGACAGGATTGTGTCTATGGAAGTTTTATCTAATACCGTGGCTGGCCCTGCTTGGACAGTTAAACAATCATTATATCCCGGCACAATTGAAAATATTTTTAGAGGAGTATCAGAAACTCCCGGAACAAAATTTGTCCGTTTAATCAACACCGAAGACAGAATAATTGAAAAAAGCAGTAATACAAAAGAAGTAGGAATAAAAATTGACGACTTTCCTTTATTTGAAAGAAGTGTTGTTATTCAGGAAGGCGTATTTAACGGCGAATCAATTAAAGAATTCAGCATAAAGGCAAGAGACGGGAGTAATATATGGATGGGGGTTTCTTTGAAAAATATTAAGAAAAATATTTTATGGGCAACTGTTATTCTCGGAGCTATTATAATAGCATTGTTTTTTATTGCAGCATTAGTAATATTCTTTATTTTTCGGCGGATTATAATAAATCCTCTTATATTACTTATGAATTCATTTCATAGATTAGGTAAAAAAGATTATAAAGTACATTTAGGGGACGCCCCTGTTATTGAAATACAGAATGTTTTTCAATCATTTAATAAAATGGCTAAGGAGTTAGGGGCGTCTCAATCAAAGATGGAATTTGCTTATAAGACAGAAAAGAAAGCGCGTGAAGAATTGGAAATATTGGATAAATCCAAAAATCAATTTCTTCTTACTACCCAACATCACTTAAGAACTCCTTTGGCAATTATTAAGGGCTATCTTGAACAATTATTAAAAGGCAAGTTAGGCGAGCTTACTTCGCAAATGAAGCATTCTTTGGAAAGAATCAATACTTCTATTGATCGTCTTGCCAAACTTGTTAATGAATTTCTTAACGTTTCGCAATTAGAAGTAGGGAAAGAGATTTTTAATCTCAAATTAACAAAACTTAAACCAATAATTGATGATATTCTTAGTGATTTAAAATCGGAGATTGCCAGGAAAAAAGTGACTGTTTCCTTTATTGACGGCTTTAAATCTTGGCCCAGCGTTCTTATTGATTCTACGCGATTCCGCGAAACCCTCTATATTTTAATTGACAATTCAATAAAATATAACAAAGATGGCGGGAGTATCACTTTTAGCGGAGAAGCCAAAGAAAATCCAGCTGATAAAAAAAGAGGGTTTTTCCAGCTTCATATTCAGGATACTGGCATTGGAATTACCAAAGAAGAAAACCCAAAGCTTTTTTCAGAGTATTTTTCAAGGGGCAAGGAAGCAGAGAAAGTTTATACTACTGGAAAAGGCATTGGACTTGTTTTGGCTAAAAACATTATAGAGGCCCATAATGGTCGTATTTGGGCGGAAAGCGAAGGAAGAGGTAAAGGATCAAAATTTACAATAGAATTAGAAATAAATAGAGAAGAAGAAAAAAAATAAGGTTGTTGTAATATTTTAATAAAGATTATAAAATAAAAAGATGGAACAAAAACATAAATATAGAATTTTAATGTTCGTGGAAGACGAACCTGATCTCATTGAGCTTTATAGGATTGCTTTTGAATCAGCAAACTTTCAAATTCAAGGCATAGGCACAGGAGAAGAAGCGGTGGAAGTAATGAATAAATTCATGAAAGAAGAAATTGAAGCTCCCAGTGTTATTATTCTTGATATTTTATTGCCGGGAATGTCTGGCATGGATGTATTGAGGGAAATTAGAAAACATGAGAAATTTGATAATATTCCGGTGATTATGTTTACTAATTACAGCAGTGATGATATTAGAGAAGAAGTAAAGAATACGAAAAATGCTGAATATATCTTGAAAATGGACGCAACGCCGGATCAATTGGTGGAAATTGCAATAAAAAAGATAGAAGAAGCAAAAAAGATATATAATGGTAAACAATCCACCTAAAATTCTACTTATTGAAGATGAAATAGATATCGTTGAAATGTACGAAATGGTTTTTAAGGAAAGTGGTTTTGAGTTTGAAAGTGCTTTAACCGGCAGTGAAGCAAAGAAAAGGATAAAAGAGATAAGCGATGGTAAAAAAACCAAGCCAGATTTTATTTTATTGGATTTAGTTTTGCCCGACATTACAGGTATAGACGTACTGAAGGAAATCAGAAACAATGAAGCGACAAAAGAGATTAGGGTTGCTATTCTTAGTAATTACACCAGTGAGAAAGTAAAAGAAAGCGTTCAGGGCTTGAAAGTTGATGAGTATATATTAAAAGTGGATGTTACTCCGCAGGCATTGGTGGATATTATTAAAGAAAAATTAAAAACATGAAGCATGAAGTATGAATTCAAATTTTTGGTGTTTTATTCATAATTCATAATTCATAATTCTTAATTCAGATGAGTTTTGATGTTATTACAATCGGAACGGTTACGCGGGATGTTTTTTTAAGCAGCCCGCTTTTTAAAATTGTCAAAGATCCTCAACATCTCAAAAAAATCGGTTTTCCAACCGGCGAAGCCCAATGTTTTGCTTTAGGCGGAAAGATTGAAATTGGCAAACCTATTTTAACTATTGGCGGCGGCGCCAGCAACACGGCCGTAACTTTTAGTCGTCAGGGATTAAAAACCGCTTCGCTATTTAAATTAGGCCAGGATGAGGTAGTCGAAGATATTTTAGAAAAATTTCATAAAGAAAAAATTACCCCTTTTGCTATCAGAGAAAAAAATATAATCACTGCTTATTCGGTTATTCTTTTGGCGCCAGGCGGCGAACGGACTATTTTGGTTTATAGGGGCGCTTCGGAGAATTTAAGAATTAAAGACATTCCTTCCGAAGCGTTGGAGATAAAAACCAGATGGATATATATTTCTCCAGGGAAAATCTCTTTTGAGGTGATTAAAAAAATATTTGATTATTTTTCAAAGCAAAAAACCCTAATTGCTTTTAGCCCGTCAAAATACATAATTGAAATGGGGATGAATAAAATAAAGCCGCTTTTAGCAAAATCAAAAGCGGTGATTTTAAATCGTGAGGAAGCTGCTTATTTAACCAATATCGATTATTCTAATGAGAAAGAAATCTTTAAGAAATTAGACAGGGCAGTGCCCGGTATTGCCGTAATGACTAACGGACCAAAAGGCGTTTCAGTATCAGACGGGTTTAATATCTATCAAGCGGGTATTTTTCCCGCCAAAAAGAAAAAAGTTGTTGACCGGACCGGAGCTGGCGATGCTTTTGGCTCTGGATTTATTGCCGGGCTTATGCAAAAAAAAGAAAAATGCATTAAAGGCCTTTGCAAGATTGATAATATAGAATACGCAATTCGCTTGGGTTCGGCAAATGCTACTTCAGTAGTAGAGCATATTGGAGCTAAGGAGGGGATACTTACAAAGAGTGGATTTGAAAGGAATAAGCGATGGAAGAGATTAAAAATAAAACGAATCGCCGCGAATTTTAGCTAATAGCCACGAATCACTAATCATTAATTCGTGATTAGTGATAATTCGTCGTGAATTAGTGGCCATTAGTAATTTATAATGAAATCACTTGAGAAAATTGCTAAAATACTTCGGGTTGATAAAGATACCATAAGGATTATTGAAGAAAAATTAGGCGTCTCAACCGGACGAAAGAATATAATAGACACAATAGTTGAAGAAAATAATTTACAGATTAAAAATAGATTACATCTTTTAGGATTGGATTTAAAATCTACAGCCAAGGAAATTTACGATGCTTTAATTAGTAAAATTGAAGCAGATGACAATCAACTATTTAAAGCTCTTGGTGCTTCTTCAACAACAAGTCCAAAAGATTGGCAGCGGGTTCTGGAAATTGCCAAAAATATTTCTGACAGGCCAACCGGCTTTTTTCTTAAAAAAGAAAAAGCAATTGAGTTTTTTAAAAAACAGCCACCATTAAAAATTCTTCAGGCATTAGGTTATAAAAATGTTGACGAGATGCTCCAAAAAGAGGATATTTTTGAAATTTTCAGCGCTTTGAGGTTTGTTGAAGGAAGCGAATGGCTGAATAAAATTTTTTTTAAGCAGTACGAAAATCTTTCACCGAGCGATTTTGAAGAAAGAGAAATTGAGGTTCGCGCACTGTCAAAAAAATGGACTGACATAGCTAAGAATTTTGTTGCACATAAATATCACAATATCAGCCACTTAAAAGAATTTGGAGTTATTTATGTAATTCCTTTATCTCTGGAGATTTCCGGAGAAACACTGAGAAATTTTGCTTTAATACTCCATTATTTTAGTGAAGTTCCTTTTTACTCGGATTTAATTAGAAAATTTTCCAAGATAAAAGATAAAAGTAAATTTTCAGAAAAAGTAATTTCTTTGTTGCGTGGTGATGTTATTGACAAGCGTTTGCCTTCGCAGGCCAAAAATTCAAAAAAAACCCAATGGATGGTAATTCAGAGGTATTTAGCAAAAGACGATGAAAATGACTGGCGGCTATTTGAGCCGCATATTAACCCGGAAGCTCTTCATTGGGAGCGCGCTGAGAGAATGATAGTAAAATCAGGAGAAGAGCTTAATAGTTTTGGAACAGATTTATCTTTTTGGAGAGACCTTAATTGGGTCGGCGATTATTTTAAAACTAATACGGGCGTTGAGGTTTTGGTAAGTTTTAATTTAGTTGATACGGCAATGTCTTTGGTAATGCATAAAGAATTGATAAAATATCTTTATCATAATCAGGAATCTCTTTGGAATAAAATTTTTATTAAGTATTTCGGGGAGGAAAAAATGGAAGAAATGATGAAGGAGAATATTATTAAAGGATGGTTTGAGATATAAGTTTTTAATTTTTAATTCTTAATTTCGAATTAATTTTGAATTTCTTAATGTTTTAAATTCTAAAATTAAACCATTAGAAATTCATTCAAAATTAAAAATTCTAAATTTAAAATTTTATAATGAACAGGTTAAAACAAATAATTCAAAAAGCAGAAGACAATAAGGTAGCCATTGGCCACTTCAACATCTCTGACCTGACTGGTTTAAAAGCTATTTTTGAAGCAGCGCAGGAATTGAATTTGCCTGTTATTATTGGCGTTTCTGAAGGGGAGAGCGGTTTTGTTGGGATGCGGCAAGTTGCTGCTTTAGTTAAGAGCTTGCGAGAAGAATACCAGTTCCCGATTTTCTTGAATTCTGACCATACTCATTCATTAGAAAAAATAAAACAAGCTGTTGAGACCGATTTTGATGCGGTTTTATTTGACGGAGGCAAGTTACCTTTTGAAGAGAATATTAAAAAAACAAAAGAAGTTGTTGATTATGTAAAGAGCGTTAATCCTGATATTTTAGTTGAAGGCGAATTAGGTTATTTGGGCGGCAGTTCTAAGATTTTAACAGAAATTCCTAAAGATACTTCAATCAATGAAAAGGATTTAACAAAGCCGGAACAAACTTCTCAATTTGTAAAAGAGACCGGCATTGATTTATTAGCGCCGGCCGTAGGTAATTTGCACGGCATACTGAAAAACGCCTCTCAGCCAACTCTTAATATTCAAAGAATAAAGGAAATTAAAGAAGCGGCTGGCGTGCCATTAGTTTTACATGGCGGCTCGGGAATTCGCGATAAAGAATTTTTAGCGGCTATTGATGTTGGAATTTCCATTATTCACATTAATACCGAACTCCGCTTGGCTTGGCGTCAAGGAATAGAAACAGCGCTAAAAAATAATCCGGAAGAAATCACGCCTTATAAGATTTTACCTTCTGCTGTTGAAGAGATTAAGAAGGTAGTAGAGAAAAGATTGAGGTTATTCAGCAAACTACAATGAAAAGATGATAACAGAAAGCTTAGACAGTCGTTATCTTTTATAATATACCATTTATCCACAGTTGGCATTTGAAAAATTTTGGATATAATTTATAATTAAAGCAAGATTTAGACCCCATTAGATAATTTCATAATCTAACGGGGCTGAGTGAGGCTAAATCAGCGCACTAATTTTCCACGAATTTTAATACGAATTTTCACGAATCACTAATTTACTTGTGTTTATTCGTGATTAGTGATAGTTTGTTTTTAATTCGTGTCTATTAGTGATTGACGCCTCGCTCCAAAAGCGAGTTTTTTTATTAGATACCACAGTTATTTCTTTAATTAAATTCGTCATCTACCTCACAAGTATGACGACGGGTCGATAATTGATAGAGATAACTTTCCGAAAAATTAGATTAAAGTCGAACATAAATTGCTTGAATGAATAAACGAATTAAAACGAATAATAAACGAATATTCGTTAAAAATTCGATTTCATTCGTGGAAAATTCGAGCGAAATAAACGATGAATAAAACAATAAATAAATTTTCAGCTATTGGTTTATCAGTTACTACTGCTGTCTGGCTTTCAGGCGCAGGAATGCTTATGCCGATGGCTGCTCAAGCTGTTACAGTTGAAGAACTTCAAGTTCAAATCCAAGCTTTATTGGAACAGATTACCAGCTTGAATACTCAATTAGCTACTCTTCAAGGAGGAGCTGCTCCATCAGTAACCTTTACCCGCAGCCTCACACTGGGTGATACAGGTGCTGATGTTTTGGCGCTTCAACAATTCTTGAATGCCAACGGAGCCCCAGTAGCTGCCAGCGATGCTGGTTCACTTGGTAATGAAACCGAATACTTTGGTTCTTTGACCAAAGCAGCTACAGCTGTATACCAAGATTTGCATGCAGCTCAAATTTTAACTCCACTTGGTCTTTCTGCGGGAACCGGATACTTCGGTCCTTCAACAATGAGTTATATTAATTCATTGGCAGCCGTAGTAGGCGAAGAAGAAGAGGAGGAAGAAGAAGAGGAAGTTCCTAGCGGATTTTCTCTCGCCTTATCAGCTGGCAATCCAGGAAGCACTACAGTTGCAAAAGGAGCAACAGGTGTCGAATTTGTTAAATTTAATGTTTCCGGTAGCGGTACTTTAAACTCTCTTACATTTAAGAGAATGGGAATTGGTGCTACTGGTGACTTTGGTTCAAGCGGTTTCTATCTTTATGAAGGAGACACTCGTTTGACCAGTGGACGAAGTATTAATTCAACCACTCACGAAGTTTCATTCAATAACCTTAGTTTAGAGGTTTCAGGAACTAAAACTTTGAGCTTGGTAGCTGATATTGATACTGGTTCTGGCGCTACAGCTGGAAATATCCACTACTTCACCTTAATTTCAGCTACTGGTGATCCAACCCCATCAGGTTCACTCACTGGTAATCCAATGACTATTGGTGGACAATCAGTAGGAACAATTACTGCTGACGATGGTGCAGCTCCAACCAACCCTAAAGTTGGTCAGAGTAACGCGCTTTTGTTGAACTTGAAATTAACAGCCGGTTCAACCGCAGAAGATATTGAAATAATTAAAATTTCTTTGACTGAAGGTGGTACAATTAGTAATTCAAATCTTACCAATTTTGTTTTGAAGAGAGCGGGTGAAACTCTTGCTACTGCTTCAGCAATTGGCGCTAAGGATTTGATTACATTTGTATTTGACACTCCATACTTATTGGAGAAGGGTCAGGAAAGAACCTTTGAGATTCGCGGTGATATTGCCGGAGCAACACGTTCTAACGACACCATTATTCTTTACATTGATAGCGCTTCAGACGTTAGCGCTATAGGTAAAACTTATGGGTATGCAGTAACACCAACAATCTCTAGCATTGACACAACTACCGAAACTGACACTTTGACTGTTCAGGGTGGTCAGTTGACCATTACCTTAAATGGTCCTCTTGCAGGCGATATTTCAAAACGCGCTCAAGATATTGAAGTGCTTAACTTCACTATTGCTTCACAGAACAATATTGAAATCCGTAATTTAAGGTTTACTGCTTCAACTAGCAACATAATTTCTGGTGAAGGTTTCCCTGATTTTAAGATTTGGGATACCGGTACTAGCGCCGTTATTACTAGCGCGACTGATATTACAACCACTACTTCAACCAGTGTTGTATTTACAGATACTATTAATATCAGCGCAGGTGAAACTAAAACCTTTAAGGCAACCGTTGATGTTGATGCTGACAATGATGCCAGTGATACATTGAGGATTGATTTGGCGGCTTTTGTGGCCAATGACGTCAAGAACTTAGATAACAATACTTATGTTGCTATCACTTCTATAGTTCCAAATGGAATTACAGGTAACGTTCAGACTGTTCAGGCTCCAACATTAACCGTTACATTGGCTGGTACTCCTAGCTCAAAAACAATTGTTAGGGGAACTCAGAACGTGTCATTTACTGGTATTAGCTTGAGAGCTTCAGCTGATGATATTAAAATCACTACTTTAAGAGTCACAGCTACCGCAACAACAGGCACTTTAACTTCAGGCGAGATTCAGAGCTTGGGTCTTTATGATGGAGCTACATTGGTTTCTGAATTGAAATCATTAGATAGTTCTGCTCTTACTGCTACCTTCTCTAATCTTGATTACACAGTTGCTAAAGGACAAACCAAGATATTGACTGTTATTGCTAATGTTGCTTCAGACGCCACTGACGCAGATGTTTATTACATAGACATGGCATCAATTGGTACTGATGATATTACTGCTTATGACAGCGATGGTAATACCGCAACTGTTGGTGGTACAATTCCTAACTCAAGTGGAACAGTGACAATTACTGTTACTACTGCTGGCACTGTCACTGTTGCTAAAGCTTCAGATGACACTGATTCAGAAGCAGGAATTGTTATTGCTGGAAATGAAACAACCTTAGCTAAGTTCAAATGGACTTCTGCTAATGAAGCAATGACCATTAACAAGATGCGACTCTTGGTTGTTCCAACCGACAGCGCTACTGCAACTTCATCAGCTGTTTCAGATGATGTATTAACCATTAAGCTTTATGAGTCAAATGGTACTACTGTTATTGGCGATGCAGCCGGTTATACAATAACTGGTGCAGGAGTTAGCTCTGGTATTGTTACTATTGAGGATCTTGGATGGACCATTCCTAAAGACGATGATAAGGTTATGGTTGTAAAAGGTATCCTTAATACAATTGCTAATGGTGCTGACTCAGGTCAGTCAATTTACGTAAGCGTAATGGGTACTTCAGGCACAACTTTTGAAGCTCAAGGTGCTTCAAATAAGTTGAATTCTCTTACTGCAGCTACTGGAAATCAGAAAGTTGTTTACAAGACCAAACCAACTTTGAGTTTGGCTGGCTACGACAACACTGGTAAACCAAGCTCCAGCTCCAAATTGTCAGCTGGCGAAGTGGCAGTTTTGAGGTTTGATATAGCAGCTGACTCAGGAGATGATGTTTCCTGGGGCAAGATTCAGCTGTACGTTCAGATGACTGGCGCTACTATGACTGCAGTTGATTCTGCACCAGGCACTACTGGAACTGTAAAGATTAAGAATCTTTCAACAGGTTCAAATCTTAACATCGGTACTGCTTACAGCGGCAGCGCAGTCGGCAGCACTGGTCAGGCAACAATTACTGGAGGAAATGCAGGTTATGTATCTTTAACCTTGGCTTCTGATGAAGTAATTGCTGCTAGCACTGACAGAGAGTATGAGATCACATTGACATTCAGTAATCTTAGTTCAACTGTAGGTGCCGCTTACATTGTACTTAAGTTGAATAAGGAAGAATCTTCGTTGCTTACGGCAACCGCCTATAATACTGTTGAAACTTCAACAGAAGATGGTCAGCCGTCATTCATTTGGTCTGATAATTCAGCAGTCACTCATTCACATACATCTTCTGACTGGGCAAACAGCGTCTATGTAAAGACATTGCCATCAAATTCAGTAACGATTCAAAACTAAACCATCCTTGAGGGTTTACAAACCAGAAACCGCCTTCGGGCGGTTTTTGGTTTCACTGTTGATTTTAATCTCCTAAATTATTAAACTTATAAAACATATGTCTTTTCAGAAATTTCTACAAACATCAATTAAATTTTTTCTTTTGCTAACGGCAATAACTCCATTAGTTCTTGCCCGTGAAATAATCTTCCCTTTCATTTTTGGGAAAATGGTTTTTTTTAGAAGCGTTATAGAAATCGCTTTAATTTTATTTTTAGTTTATTTACTATATTCTTTTTATAAAAACAACTGGAAATTAGAAATTAGAAATTGGAAATTATTCAAGAGTCCTTTATTCATCCTCATTCTTTTATTTTTTGTTTCTATAATAATCAGTACTATTTTTGCGCTTAATCCTTATAGGGCTTTTTGGGGAGACACAGAAAGAGCAGAGGGCTTATTTGGGATGCTGCATCTTCTTGTTTTTTTGATAATGACGGTTTTGATTTTTACGCAAAAAGATTGGTCTAAGTTTTTTAAAATTTCGCTTTTTACGGGATTGATTGTAATATTTTACGGTTTTCTGGAATACATTGGATTTTTTTGGTATCCAAATATAGTTAATTTTCCATTTATGGCTTTAACGCCATCGCCTCGGCCGGGTTCTTATATTGGCAATCCTGCATTTTTGGCTACTTATATGATTTTCATAATAATGTTTGCAGTGATTGTTTGGCGTCAATCAAAACAAATATTTTGGAAATATTTTTCTTTAATAATGATTGTTTTGGCAATAGCAATGATATTTGTGACTGGTACTCGAGGCGCAATTTTAGGATTAATGGCCGGTATTTTTTCTTTACTTGTTTATTTTGTATTTAAAAAGCAATCTATTTATATTAAATCAATTTCTTTGCGGAAGATTTCCTTATTTTTATTAATGTTGATAATTTTGTTTAGTTCTGTTTTTTGGGTTACTCGTGATAATGCTGTGTGGCAAAAAATTCCAGGTATTGATCGATTAGCCCAAGTAATTTCTGGAATTGATAAAGAATCAACTCAGATGCGTTTTATGAACTGGCAGATTGGCTGGCAGGCGTTTAAAGAACGTCCAATTTTGGGTTGGGGTCCAGAGAATTATTTATTTGCTTATCAGGAAAATTATAATCCCGATATGGCTTTTTATGGAGAGACCTGGCTTGATAGAGCCCACAATAAAGTTATTGATTTAGGAGTAATGCAGGGAATTTTCGGTTTAATAACTTATTTGCTGATGTTTGGAGGGATATTTTATTTACTATTCAGAAAACAACCTAATTACCATCAATTACGCGCCGAAGGCGCTAATTACGATGCGAAGCAGCAAATTTCCATAGCGCCATTTATAATGGCGATACTGATAGCTTACTTCATCCAAAACTTAGTTCTATTTGACCAACTTACCAGTTACATACCATTTTTTGCTATTTTAGGTTTTCTTATATCAGCGTCAATTAAGCAGGATACAGTCATTAATCAAGAACTAATAATAAAAAACCAATTGTTTAAAAAAATAATTTTATCTGTCATAGTCACAGTCGTTGTTATTGTTTTAAGTTATTCATTATATTCATACAATTATATTCTTTACATTCAGGCAAAAACTTTTAAGGAAGCGAGTGAATTGCGTAAATCCATTAATATAACAGACGAAGAATTTGTTAGTTTAATAAAAGATAAAATAGAAAAAGCAATGTATCCTTATAATTTTGCTCAATACAATATTCGCGGTCAGGGCGTTGACTCTTATTATTTGAATCAATTCTTTTATCACATAGAACTTATTAAGAATCCTCAATTTGGGTCCTTGGCAGATTTATTAATTGAGGGTCAAGAAGAGATTATTAGAAAAGAACCGTATGATGTAAGATTGTTTATTAGGGAAGTTGAAATGATAAACCCTAAAGCAGCTAACGAACCAGAACTTTATAAAAAGACCGAAAGTTTAATGAGGCAGGCCCTGGAAATAGCGCCAAAACGTCAAGAATTACATTATAATTTAGCTTTTTCTTTGTCTGGTCAGGAGCGCTATGATGAATCAATTGAAGTAGTTCGTTACGCACTTAATTTAAGTCCGAATATAGCCAGAGCTCATTATCATTTAGGATTAATGTTTTTTTTAGCCGATAACAATGAAGAAGCAGTTAAAGAATTAATTATTGCTGAAGAGCTTGATCCAAGTTTTGATAATTTTCTTCCAGGAGATCTTAATAATATTGTTTTTATTTATACAGATTGGGCACAAATTGATAAAGTTGCTGAGTTGATAATTAAGCAGATAGACGGTGAAATTACTTCACTTTCATATGGATTTAAAAGGGGTTATTACGAGGTAGCTCTTCGTTATTTTGCGATTGTACATAATAAAGAAAGTCTTATTAAAGTCGCTTTTTATTTAACTCGTTTCAAAGACATTAAAGATAGAATGGAGGTTTTGATTGATTTAGCGGAAAAAGAAAATTGGGAAATTATAG
>JAZGAA010000037.1:0-4539 GCA_036444215.1 Minisyncoccota bacterium | reverse complement strand
AAAAATCAATTGGTTTGTTAAATAAATCTTTTTTAATAAAAAAATCAGTAAAAAAAACAGTGAGAAACAAGGCGAAGATTAAACCAATGATGATGCCTTTACGCATAGTAAATATCAAAAATTAAATATCAAAAGTAACTAAGGACTAGTAATCAGTAACTAGGATTAAAACAATAAAAATTTTTATCCCTATTCCCTGTTTACTATTTACTGTTTACTAAATATTTATATCAATTGGTCTCAAAGCAGTGGCAAAAACCTGTTGATATTCTGGAATGTTTTCAGCAGCAATGCCGGTTCCCCTGACTACGCAAGTTAAAGGGTCATCAACAACAATTGTTGTAACGGAGATTTCTTTCTCAATCAGCTGGTCAATTCCTTTTAATAAACTGCCTCCGCCGCACAAATAGATGCCTCGCCTAATAATATCTCCGGCTAATTCCGGCGGTGCAATCTCAATTGTCTCTCTTATTGCTTCAATAATTGAACGCAGAGAACGACTGATTGCTGACCTTATCTGGCTGCCTTTAACCATTACTTCGCGAGGAAGACCGGTAGCCATATCCCGGCCGCGAATTGTTAATTCCAGTTTCTCGTCAAGAGGAACTGCTGAACCGATAGCAGTCTTTAATTCTTCGGCAGTTGGCTCACCGATAGCCAATTTAAATTCATCTTTGATAAATTTAATAATATCGTCATTGAGTTTATCACCGGCAATTTTTAAACTCTTTGCCGTCACCGTGCCACCCATTGAAATAATGGCGATATCGGTAGTGCCGCCACCAATGTCAATAATCATATTGGCAGTCGGTTCATCAATCGGTAGCCGGGCGCCGAGAGCCGCGGCAACCGGCTCTTCAATTAAATAGGCCTTGGCTGCCCCTGCCGTTATTACCACATCTTCAACGGATTTTCTTTCTACTTCAGTCAAATTAGTTGGAATGCCGATGACAGCACGATGATAATTTAGAACCGGATTATTGTTGATTTTTTTGAAAAAATGTCTAAGCATCTCGTGAGTCATATCAAAATCAGAAATTACGCCGTTAATCAAAGGCCTGATTACTGTTATATGACTTGGAGTTCTGCCGAGCATCTTTCTGGCTTCCTCGCCAATTGCCAAAACCTGGCTGGTTTTGTTATTAATCGCGGCAATTGACGGCTCATTAACAACAATCCCCTCGCCTTTAAGATAAACCAATGAATTGGCCGTGCCGAGGTCTATTCCTATATCTTTACAAAGATAATTAAAAAATTTATTTGTCATAATATAATATTAGTAAACAGTAACTAAGAACTAGTAAATAGGAATTCCCCCTGTTTACTAGTTACTGATTACTAGTTCCTTTTTATTCTAACTTAAAAATTCAACCAATTCCTCAATATTCACCAACTTAACCTCTCTGCTATTTCTTCTTTTTATTTCAATCTGAGCACCGGTTTTTTCGCTGATTACGGCTCGGTATGGAATACCGATTAAATCCGCCTCAGCAAACTTCTCGCCCGCACTCACGTCCTCTCTATCATCATATAATACCTCTATTCCTTGTTTTTTCAAGTTATTGTAAATCTTTTCTGATTTTTTATTTTCTCCCAAACTCAACAAATGAATTCGAAATGGCGCTACGCTTTCCGGCCAAATAATTCCGTTTTCATCATGATGAACTTCAACTACAGCACCCATTACCCGCGCCGGGCCGAGTCCGTAACATCCCATAATAACGTCTTTTTCCGAACCGTCTTTGTCAGTAAATTTCAATTCAAAAGAATCGGAAAATTTTGTTTTGAGTTTAAAAATATTACCCACTTCAATCGCTTTTTTCTCAGCTAAATTTTTATTTCCGCATTCCGGACAAGAATCCTGAATACTAATAATTTCGCTATTTACCGCAACTTTACATTTCTCGCAAAGGAAAATCCTATCCTCGCCGGCCTCGGTTACGGTCTGAAATTCGTGCGAATATTTTGAAAAACTGCCGCCAGAGGCAAATGTAATAAATGTTTCCCTGCTAATTCCGCAGGTGTCAAAAATGCTCTTATAATGCGCTTTTATCTTATCGTAATAATCTTCCATATCTTTCTCATCAGAATGAAAAGAGTATAAATCCTTCATTATAAACTCTCTGGTTCTCAATAATCCTGATTTAGCGCGCGGTTCGTCTCTGAATTTATTCTGAATCTGAAAAACATATTTCGGCAAATCATTGTAGGAAATAATGAATTTTTTCATCAAAGACGTGATAACTTCTTCATGAGTAGAGCCAAGGGCAAAATCTTTTCCGCTTTTATCTTTGAGCTTATACAAGTCATCCATTGTTTCCCATCGGCCGGTTGATTCCCAAATATGTTTAGGATGAAGCGTAGGCATTAAAATCTCCTGGCCCCCGGCTTTGAGCATTTCCTTACGAATAATATTTTCAATTTTTTTAAGCACTCGAAAACCCAGCGGCAAAAAAGTATAAACCCCGGCCATTAGTTTATCAACAAAACCGCCCCTAATAAGAAGTTTGGCATTAGTTGCCTCTTCGTCTTTAGGCGCCTCTTTCTGAGTTTTGGTAAAGAGTTGCGACTGGAGCATTATCCATATTGTAGCTGAAAAACGCGGTTTAGTCAAAAATTTTCAGAAAAACCTTGAGATGTCTTTTACGGTAATTAAAAACATTAATAATAATAACAGAGCCATTCCCGCGGCATTAGCCAATCTTTCAAATTTAGGATTAAGCGGCGAGCCCTTGATTTTCTCAATTACCAAGAATAGCAAACGACCGCCGTCTAAAGCCGGAAACGGAATTATATTGATGACCGCCAAATTCAAAGAAATCAAAGCTAATAACTGGAGCAAATAAATAAATCCCAAAGAGCTGGCCTGAGCGGTAATTTTTACAATGCCTACCGGTCCAGCCACTGATTCTAAAGTTGCTTCACCAACAAAAGCTGATTTGAGCAAACTAAAAATAGCCACAGCAATGCCTTTGATAATTTCCACCGATGTTCTTAATCCTTCATAAAAACTGCTAAATAAGCCCATTTTAGGTAAACCTCCTTCAACTAAAGCAATACCTAAAGCGCCCTGGCCTTCTGGCGGGTCTATTCTCGGCACTGCCTGTATGCTAAATACCTCGCCTAAACGCTCAACTTCCAAATTAACTGTTTTGCCTTGATTATCATTAATGTATTTAATAAATTCATCCAATTCGGAAAAATTGGTTATTTTATCTCCTGCTATTAAGCCAATTTCAGCAGCCGGACTGTCAGGAACTACCTCGGTAATCAATATCGCCTTAGGAATACCAATGGAAAAAACAATGGAAATCACCAGCCAACCAAGAAGAAAATTCATAAAAACACCGGCAAAAAGAATTAAAGAACGCTTCCAAATTTTTAAACTTGTAAAACTCCCCTTCTTTCCTTGTTCTTCTAGACCGTCTTCTCCGAAGATTTTAACAAACCCCCCGAACGGCAACGCGTTAATGCTGTAAATCGTCTCCCCTATCTTTTTGCCCCAAATTCGCGGCGGCAAACCAAAACCGAATTCTTCCACCAATAAACCAAATTTCTTGGCTGCCAAAAAATGCCCCACCTCATGGACCAAAATCAAAATTGAAAGAAAAATTATTACCGCTATTATGCCTATTAACATAGTGCCTATGATAAATAAATCTTTTCTGTAGCCAGCATGTTGGAGCGAAGTCACCCGCCCGCCATGACTTCGTCAAGGCGAAGTCGGGCGCGGTAAATTACCGAATAAGGAGGAAAGAAGTAGGAAAATGTCGCTGTCTGAATCCCGAGCAAAGCGAGGTTGAGTTCGATATTTTCCGTTACTTCTAACGACGAATTAGGATAATTTATCTGAGTGGAAACGGCTGGCGAGAAAAGATTTATGAATCCCTTACTCCTCTATCTCTTTAATCTTATTTTCCAACACTCTCTCAACTTCCTCATTGCTTTTATCAACTAACTTCTGTGCCTCTTCCTTTAGACGAAATTTATCATCTTCATTAATTTCTCCTTGTTCAAGTTGATGGCTGATTTTTTTATTGGTTTCGTCGCGGAAAGAACGGATTTTTATTTTTGTTTCTTCGGCTTCTTTCTTTACTATTTTGACTAATTCCAGCCGGCGCTCTTGAGATAAAGGCGGTAAATTAATTCTGATTAAATTGCCCTCAATGTTGGCAGTAATGCTTAAACTTGAAGATTCAATTGCTTTAACAACATTAGCCACTCCTTGTTTATCCCAGACAGAAATCTGGATTTCCCTGGGCGGCACAATGCTGATTGAGCCTAATTGTTTAACGGTTAACTTCTGCTCAAGATAATCAACCGGAATATCTTCCACTAATTTAGGTGTCGGCCGACCGCCGCGAATACCCGCTAATTGCTCTTTAAAATACTGAATTGCACCGTCTATTTTTGTTTCTAAGTCTTTTATGATGTCCATATAAATTAATTTTGAATTATTAATTTTGAATTTTGAATTAATTTCTTAATTTATTAATATTTAAAAATTGAATCATTAAATAATTTATTTAAAATTAAAAA
>JAZGAA010000036.1:0-12945 GCA_036444215.1 Minisyncoccota bacterium | reverse complement strand
ATGAGGTTTTTATTTTTTATGCCTACATTAAATCAATTAATTAAAAAGAAAAGAAAGAGAACCGGTAAGAAGTCCAAGTCGCCGGCGATGGGTTTTTATTTTAATACCATAAAAAATAAACCGGTTCATTCTAGTTCGCCTTTTAAACGAGGTGTCTGTTTAAAGGTGTTTACGACAACGCCAAAAAAGCCGAATTCGGCTTTGCGGAAAGTTGCCAGAGTGAGATTGACTAATGGAATGGAAGTAACTGCCTATATTCCCGGTCAAGGCCACCAACTTCAGGAACACTCTGTGGTAGTGCTTAGAGGAGGTCGAGTTAAGGATTTGCCTGGAGTAAGATACCATATTGTCAGGGGAGTTTTGGATACCACCGGCGTAGAAGGCAGAAAACAAGAGAGGAGTAAGTATGGGACTAAAAGACCTAAATAGCGATGAGAAAAAAGCGTAAATACAAAAAACAACATAATCCTGATATTCAATATGACAACATTGCGGTTGGCAGATTTATTAATTATTTAATGGAAGGCGGAAAAAAATCAACAGCGGAAAAAGTTTTTTATGGTGCTTTTGAAAACATAAAAAAAGAAACAAAGCAGGAACCGCTTTCGGTTTTTGAAAAAGCGATTACTAACACTTCACCATTATTGGAAGTGATTTCGCGCCGGGTCGGCGGTGCCAATTATCAAGTGCCAAGAGAAGTCAGGCCGGAACGGAGATTTTTTTTGGCTTGCCACTGGATTCTTGAAGCTGCCAGGTCACGCAAAGGAAAACCAATGGCACGAAAATTAGCCGATGAATTAATTATGGCATCCAAGAACGAAGGCGCGGCTATTAAAAAGAAAGAAAATGTTCGCAGGATGGCAGAAGCCAATAGGGCATTTGCACATTTCGCAAGATAAGAAGTTATGCGTCAATACCCACTTGAGAAGTATAGAGACATAGGCATCATTGCTCATATTGATGCCGGAAAAACCACCGTCACAGAGAGGTTTCTTTTTTACACCGGAATTTCTCATAAAATTGGCGAAGTTCATGAAGGCCAAGCAATTATGGACTGGATGGAACAAGAGCAGGAGCGTGGAATTACTATTACTTCAGCCGCCACAACTTGTTTCTGGATGTTGTCACGGCTTTTACAGAACATTACTGATGACAAAGAAAAACAGAAAATTCGCCAAACCAATGAGTATCGGATTAACATTATTGATACGCCCGGCCACGTTGATTTTACAGTTGAGGTTGAGAGGTCTTTGCGGGTTTTGGACGGCGGGGTAGTGGTTTTTGACGGTGTTGCCGGAGTAGAGCCGCAATCAGAAACCGTTTGGCATCAGGCAGATAAGTATAGAGTGCCGAGAATTTGCTTTATCAATAAACTTGACCGAATGGGAGCAAGTTTTAAAAATTCTTTTCGTTCCATTCAGGAACGTCTTAATCCCAATGCTGTTGCAATCCAGCTGCCAATCGGTTTAGAAACCAATTTTGAAGGAGTTATTGATTTGATTGGAATGAAGGCCTTTAATTTTGAAGGTGAGCACGGCGAGAAAATTATTAAAAAAGAGATTCCTGACAACCTTAAAGAAGAAGCGGAAAAACAGAGGCATATTTTAGTTGAAAAAATTGTTGAGCATGAAGAAGATTTAATGGCGAAATATCTGGATGGCCAGGAAATTTCCAATGATGAACTTCGTCGGGTTTTAAGAAAAGCCACCATAGACAACAAATTAATTCCGGTGCTTTGCGGTTCGGCTTTAAAAAACAAAGGAGTTCAGTTGATACTTGACGCGGTTTTGGATTATCTGCCGTCACCTTTGGATTTATCAGAATTAAAACCGATTAAAGGCGTTAATCCGAAAACTAACGAAGAAATTATCCGTCAACCAAAAGATGATGAGTTATTTACCGCTTTGGCTTTTAAAATTGCCACCGACCCTTTTGTCGGTAGTTTGACTTATTTTAGAGTTTACAGCGGCGCTATTAAGCGGGGGAGTTATGTTTTGAATTCAACCAAAAATAATCAGGAACGAATCGGCAGAATTGTCAGGATGCACGCTGACAAAAGAGAAGAAGTGGAAGAGATGTATGCCGGCGACTTGGGAGCCATTGTCGGATTAAAAGGAACTACCACTGGCGACACTCTTTGCGAGCCAGGTAGTCCGATTATTTTGGAACAGATTACTTTTCCGGAACCGGTTATTTCCATCAGAATTGAACCTAAGACAAAAGCGGACCAGGAGAAAATGGGAATAGCGATGAGGCGTTTAGCCGAAGAGGACCCGACTTTTAAAATTAGCGGAGACCTGGATACCGGCGAGACGATTATCTCCGGTATGGGAGAACTTCACTTGGAAATTCTTGTTGAGAGAATGAAACGTGAATTTAATGTTGAAGCGAATATTGGCCGGCCTCAGGTTGCTTATCGGGAAACAATTAAAGGAAGCGCTGAAGCCGAAGGAAAATATATTCGTCAGTCAGGAGGTCGCGGTCAGTATGGTCATGTCTGGTTAAAGGTAAACAGCTTAGAAAGAGGCAAAGGGTTTGTTTTTGTTAATAAAATAAAAGGCGGAATTATTCCTCAAGAGTTTATTTCGGCTGTTGAAAAGGGCGTTAAAGAGGCGATAAATAAAGGAATTTTGGCCGGATATCCGGTGACTGACGTTGAGGCGACTCTTTTTGACGGTTCTTTTCATGATGTTGACTCTTCAGAAGCGGCCTTTAAAATTGCCGGTTCAATGGCTTTTCAAGAGGCAGCTAAAAGAGCCCAGCCGGTTATTTTAGAACCGGTAATGAAGATTCAAGTGATTATGCCAGTGGAATTTCTTGGCGATATCACCGGCGATCTCAATGCCAAACGAGCCAGAATTGAATCAATGGGAGACAGGGCAAATATTAAAGTTGTTGACGCCAAAGTTCCGTTAGCTGAAATGTTCGGTTATGCCACAAAACTAAGGTCAATGACTCAAGGTCGGGGAAGTTTTACAATGGAATTTGACCATTATGAAACAGTGCCAAATAATATTACCCAGATGATAATAGAAGGGAAGAGGTGATGACTTGGCAAGAGTATGAAAAATTTGCTAATATTATTAAAAATAATGAAGAATTAAAAAAATGGTCGAGACAAAACAGAGGGAGATATTGACCCCGTTAGAAATAAGACGCCTGAGGCGTCTGCCGATTTGTTAAAAACAAATCGGATTTCTAACGGGGTTGACATTAATAGTATTCCTGTATAAACTTAATAAATTAACCAACGACTAACGACCAACGACTAATGACAAAATAAAAAATAAGTCGTAAGTCGCAAGTTGTAAGTCGTAAGTCAGTTATGGCTGAGAAAGCAAAATTTGAGAGAGATAAGCCGCATATTAATGTTGGTACTATCGGTCACGTTGACCACGGTAAAACAACTTTAACCGCGGCAATCATGCATATTCTTAAATTGAAAGGTTTGGTTGAAAAAGAAGAATCAGTTGACCAAATTGACAATGCTCCGGAAGAAAAAGCTCGTGGTATTACAATTGCTCTTCACCATTCTGAATATCAATCAGAAAAACGGCATTATGCCCATATTGATGCCCCAGGGCATGCCGACTACATTAAGAATATGATTACCGGCGCCGCTCAGATGGACGGCGCGGTTTTAGTGGTTTCAGCAGCTGACGGCCCGATGCCTCAGACCCGGGAGCATATTCTTTTAGCCCGTCAAGTTGGCGTACCGTCAGTTATAGTTTTTCTTAACAAAGTTGACCAGGTTGACGACCCTGAGTTAATAGATTTGGTTGAGGCCGAAATCAGGGAACTTCTGAAGAAATATAATTTCCCAGGAGATGAAACCCCGATTATCAGGGGTTCAGCTCTTAAGTCATTGGAAGCAAAATCCGCTGATGATGAGACAGCTAAGCCAATTTTGGAATTAATTAAAGCGCTTGACGAATATATTCCGGAGCCGACAAGAGAAACCGATAAGCCGTTCTTGATGCCAGTTGAAGACATTTTCTCAATTGAGGGCAGAGGAACAGTGGTGACCGGAAGAGTTGAACGCGGCATTGTTAAGGTTAACGAAGAAATTGAAATTATCGGTATGAAGCCGACTCAGAAAACCATTGTTACAGGCATTGAAATGTTTAATAAATTACTTGATGAAGGAAGAGCCGGCGACAACGTCGGGATTCTCTTGAGAGGCGTTAAAAAAGAAGACGTTGAACGCGGTCAAGTTATTGCTAAGCCCGGCAGCGTTACTCCTCATACTGAATTTGACGCCGAGGTTTACGTGCTTGCCAAAGAGGAAGGCGGACGCCACACTCCTTTCTTCAAAGGTTATAAACCGCAGTTCTACATTAGAACTACTGATGTAACCGGCGAAGTGATTTTACCCGAAGGGATGGAGATGGTAATGCCCGGCGACACAGTTAATCTATCAGTTAAATTAATCGCTCCAGTGGCCTTAGAAGAAAAACAAAGATTCGCAATCCGTGAAGGAGGCAAGACGGTAGGCGCGGGAGTAGTTACCAAAATAAACAAATAACCATTGACTAAAGTAGTTCTTTGTTATGTCAAAGAAGAAAGAGGAAGTTGTACAAACTAAACTTAGAATAAGAATCAGGTCCTACGACCATAAACTAATTGATAATTCTGTAAAACAGATTATTGATACGGCTATTCGTAATGGCGCCGAAGTGGTCGGGCCTATTCCTTTACCAACCGAATTTAAACGCTACACCGTTAATCGCGCAACTTTTATCTTTAAAGACGCGCGTGAACAATTTGAATTGAGAGTTCATAAACGTCTCATAGATATCCTTAATCCAAGCCAAAAAATAATTGAATCACTTTCAAGTTTGAATTTACCGGCCGGAGTGGATATTGAAATAAAGATGACGTAGTAAAATAAACGACTCAGATACATCTGAGCCGTTTATTTTGTCCCACTATATCAGTTAACTAACACACTGCTTCAATACGTTGAAGCGTTCTGTTATGTTAGAGCGCTATGACGTGACAGAACGCTCTATTTGGATAGAGCGCTATAGTCAACTATAGCGCCGCCACAGTTTACTGAAAGCAGGTGTTATAGTTAACTATAACACCTGATATTTGATGTTGATATTTGGTGTTTGATAATTTAAAATATTTTTATGACTCAAGAAGCTCGCAATTGTCAGAATTGTAAAAAGAAGTTTGTTATAGAACCGGAAGATTTTGAATTTTATGAGAAAATTAAGGTCCCGGCGCCTACTTTTTGTCCGGAGTGTAGAATGCAAAGAAGGATGGTTTTTAGAAATGAAAGAAGTTTATATAAAAGAAAATGTAATTTGTGCAAAGCTGATATTATTAGTATTTACCATAAAGACAGCCCATATACAGTTTATTGTCAAAAATGTTGGTGGAGTGATAAATGGGAGTCAGTGGAATATGGTAAAAATTATGATTTTAGTAAATCATTTTTTGAACAATTTAAAAAACTTTGGCTTAGTGTTCCTCAAATGGCTTTGATTAATGAAAATGCTGTTAATAGCGATTATTGCCATTCAACCCAAGAAAATAAAAATTGTTATTTGGTTTTTGGCGGTGATTTTAATGAAGATTGTTTTTATTCTACTTTTAATTTTTATTGCAAAGACTGTCTAGATCTTTATTGGACTTTTAAAAGTGAATTAAGTTATGGTTTAGTGGATTGTGATAACTGTTATAAAGTATTTTTCAGCCGATATGCTAATAATTGTCGCGATTCAGCTTTTCTATACGATTGCCATAATTGTTCTGATTGTTTTGGCTGTGTTGGTTTACGTAATAAGTCATATCATATATTCAATAAACCATATTTAAAGGAAGAATATAAAAAACAGATAGGAAAGATGAATTTAGGAAGTTTTACAAACCTTTCTGAATTAAAAGAAAAATTTAATGAGATAAAGCTGAAGTATCTGCATAGATACGCAATGATAATAGGTTCTTATAATTGTACGGGTGACAATATAAAAAATTCCAGAAATTGTTTATCTACTTTTGACGCCCATAATAATTTAGAAAACATAAACGATTTATGGTTAGCTTTTGATGGACCAAAAGACATCCAAAGTGTTTGTCATATAAGCAAAAACAGCGAATTATGCTATGACTCTTGCAGTGTAGTATCTGGCTCTAATATTTTATTTTCTAAAAAGATTTGGAGTAATAATATTAATATCCAATGTTCATATCTTATCATTTCTTCCAAGGACCTCTTTGGCTGCATAGGACTCAGAAACAAGCGATATTGTATTTTAAACAAACAATACAGCAAAGAGGAATATGAAAAATTAGTCCCTCAGATAATAGAATATATGAATAAAATGCCCTATATAGACAAACAAGGAAGAATATATAAATATGGTGAATTTTTCCCTATAGAACTATCTCCATTCGCATACAATGAAACTATTGCCCAAGAATACTTTCCTCTAACCAAAGAACAGGCAATAAAGGAGGGTTATTCATGGAAAGATCCAGATGAAAGAAATATCAAAATCCAAATCCCAAATAACAAACTACCTGACCACATAAAAGATGTAGAAGATTCTATTATTGGAAAAACCATTGAATGTGAACATCAAGGCGAATGCAATGAACAATGTACTTTTGGCTTCAAAATCATTGAAAAAGAGCTTGAATTCTACAAAAAAATGAACCTTCCTCTGCCCAGATTATGCCCCAACTGCAGACATTACCAAAGAATCAAACAAAGAAATCCTCTCAAACTCTGGCACCGAAAATGCCAATGCGCGGGAGAAAACTCAGAAAATGGAGTTTATAAAAACACAATAGAACATCAGCATGGAAAAGAACATTGTCCCAACGAGTTTGAAACCACTTATTCGCCTGACAGAAAGGAGATAGTTTACTGTGAAAAATGCTACCAATCTGAGGTAGTTTAGATGTGATTATTGACAAAAAATACGATATTTGTTAACTTTAATTAAAGTTGAATAATGATTAGATTATCATTGAATTCAGAATAATATGGAAAATATACGACAGATTTAGCCAAAAATTTTTTAAAAAACAGCTGGGCTAGGTCTGGCTGTTTTATTTTGACAAAATGAAGTTCATTTTAGGCAAAAAAGTTAAAATGAGTCAGATTTGGAAAGATGATAAAGTAATTCCGGTTACGGTTGTTCAGGCCGGGCCGATAACCGTGACTCAAGTCAGAATAAAAGATAAGGACGGCTATGAAGCAGTACAAGTTGGATATGATGCGACAAAAAAAAGATTAAATAAGCCGATGAAAGGACATTTAAAAGATTTAGGAAATTTCAGATATCTAAGAGAGTTTAAAGGTGAAAAAGAGAAAAAGTATAAAATAAGTGATGTTCTGGATGTTAGCCAGTTTCAGGAAGGTGATAAAGTAAGAGTTAGCGGTTTAAACAAAGGCAGGGGATTTCAAGGAGTAGTCAAGCGTCATGGTTTTCACGGCGGACCCAAGAGTCACGGCCAGAAAGACCGTTTGCGGGCACCTGGTTCAATCGGCGCTACTGATCCTCAGCGGGTAATGCCCGGCAAGAAAATGGCCGGCCGAATGGGTCAAGAAAGAACAACAATTAAAAATTTAGAGATAGTTGGAATTGATAAAGAAAATAATACTCTCATTATTAAAGGCGCGGTGTCGGGAATGAGAGGAACGTTATTAGAGATTTATGCAAGTTGATGTAATTAACCAACAAAACAAAAAGGTAGATACGATTGAATTACCTGATAGGATTTTCGCCGCTAAATGGAATTCCGATTTAGTTCATCAGGTTTTACAGGCGCAGATTGCCAATTCCAGGCAGGATTTGGCGCACGCCAAAACCCGTGCCGAAGTTCGCGGCGGCGGACGCAAACCTTGGCGTCAAAAAGGCACTGGCCGGGCTAGACACGGTTCAATTCGTTCGCCGATTTGGATTGGCGGCGGCGCTACTCACGGCCCGCTGAAAGAAAAGAAGTTTGAAAAGAAAGTTAATAAAAAAATGAGGCAATCGGCGGTTTTCAGCGCGCTTTCAAAGAAATTAAAAGACGGAGAATTAAAAGTTATTGATTCGTTAAAATTAACCGCTTTTAAAACAAAAGAATTATCTCAAGTGTTGAAGAATGTTTTAGGTTCACAGCCCAACGTTATTTTAATTCCGTCTTTGGCTAATAAAAATATTCATCAGGCAGTTTCTAATATTAAAAAAGTGGACGCCATTAGTCCGCAGTCATTAAATGTTAATGATTTATTGAAGTATAAAAATGTTATTTTGGAAAAAGAAGCAGTAGAGGAAATAGAGAAACATTACAAGATATGAGTATTTTAAATAAATTTAAAAAAACTAAATTACAGACTGATACTGACTTAACACGGACTCATACAGAAAAAAGTCCGCATAAGTCTGCGTCTAGTCCGCGTGAGTCAGTGCACAAAAGTCCGGCGTCCTTGGTGAAGTATGTTTGGATTACGGAAAAAGCCACTGGTTTATCTAATTTGAGACAATACAGTTTTATTATTGACAGAAAAGCCAATAAACCAGAGATAAAAAAAGCTATTGAGCAGATTTATGGCGTAAAAGTAATCTCAGTTAATGTTATTAATATAAAAGGCAAGCCCAGACGGATGGGAAGAACTCTTGGCCGGACTTCATCATATAAAAAAGCGATTGTCACATTAAGAGAAGGTCAGAAGATTGACGTAATGCCTACATAAATTTTATGAAGAAATATAGTCCCACAACTCCATCACGGCGGAAAATGACAACCGTTGATTACGGCGTTTTAAGCGCGGCTAAACCGTTTAAAAAATTATTAAAAAGGTTGCCTAAGCGCGCCGGCCGAAATAAACAGGGAAGAATAACAGTACGTCATCAGGGCGGCGGCAATAAAAAACTTTACAGAATTATTGATTTTTGTCAGAATAAGTTGGGTGTTCCGGCAAAAGTTGAATCATTGGAATACGACCCTTACCGAACCGCTTTTATTGCCCGAATTTTATATCGGGACGGCGAAAGAAAATATATTTTAGCTTCAAAAAATTTAAAAGTTGGAGATGAAATTATTATTTCTCAAAATGCGCCTCTCAAAGACGGGAACCGGTTAGAATTGAAGAATATTCCTGTTGGTTATTTAGTTCACAATATTGAATTAAATAAGGGTAAGGGCGGACAATTATCAAGGTCAGCTGGCTCTTATGCCGAGGTGCTGGCTCAAGAAAATAATTTTACCCATTTAAAATTATCGTCAGGCGAAGTCAGAAAAGTGTCCGCTGGAAATTTTGCTTCTTTAGGTCAGCTTTCTAATCCGGACCATAATTTAGTGGTGATTGGGAAAGCCGGCCGTTCGCGTTGGCTGGGTATCAGGCCGACGGTGCGAGGCTCGGCAATGAATCCATGTGACCATCCTTATGGTGGAGGTGAAGGGAGGGCGCTGCGAGGTACTAAAAGACCGAAGACAAAATGGGGCAAGGTTACCGGCGGCAGAAAAACAAGAAAGAAAAAGAAATGGAGCAACAAGATGATAATTAAGAGAAGAAAATAAATAATATGGGTAGAAGTTCTAAAAAAGGTCCATACGTTGATGCGAAGCTGTTGAAAAAAATAGCCAACTTAAAGCCGGATGATAAAACAATTATTAAGACCTGGGCGCGGAATTCTGAAATTGCGCCGGAAATGGTCGGCTTCACTTTCGGTGTTCATAACGGCAAAGATTTTATTCCTGTTAAAGTCACCGAAGAAATGGTAGGACATTATTTAGGAGAATTTTCTTCAACAAGAAAGTTTGTAAGACACGGAGGCAGGATGCAGAGAGAATTAGAACAAAAAACAGGGCAAACTCACTAATCCGTCTCGAATAAAAATTCGCGAATATTCGCGAATAAAATTAGCGATTGATTAGAGATAATATATTATGAAACAACAAACTGCAAAACTAAACTATTTAAAGATAGCGCCGCGAAAAGTGCGTTTGATTGCTAATGCCGTTAAAAAATTACCAATTAACGAAGCCGAAGCCCGGCTTTTAACGAGTCCCAAAAGAGTTGCGGAACCAATTTTAAAACTTTTGCGTTCGGCAATTGCCAACGCTAAGAATAATCAACAGATGGAAGTTAACCGTCTTTTTATCAAAGAAATTAAGGTGGATCAAGGACCAATGTTGAAAAGATGGATGCCGAGAGCCCGTGGGCAAGCAAATATGATTCAAAAGAAAGGCAGCCATATTACTATAATTTTAGCAGAGTCAGACAAATTAAAGGCGCCGAGATTTAATATTGTAAAACCAGAAAGAATTAAAAAGTCGGAACTTGAAAAGATTAAAAAACAGAAAGCAATAGAAAAGGAAAAACCAAAAGAAACATTAAAAGCAGAAGTTAAGTCCCAAAAAGGTCCAGGATTTATTAAAAGAATGTTTAGAAGAAAAAGTATATAATATGGCGCAGAAGATTAAACCAAATTCATTTAGGTTAGGGATAATTAAAGATTGGCATTCACGTTGGCTTCCCAAAAAAACCAATTATAAATCTTCTTTAGAAGAAGATGTTTTGATAAGAAAAATAATTCGGGAAAAAATCGGCAAGGCCGGAATTGATAAAATTGTTATAGAAAAAGCCGGCAGTAATTGCAAGATTTTTATTAAAGCTGCCCGGCCCGGATTGATTATCGGGCGAGGAGGAAAAGGAATTGAAGAACTGACTAAATTACTGGAAAATAAGCTGAAAAAATTAAGAAAAGAAAACAAAATTTCCGAATCCATTTCTTTGAGTTTAAATATAGAAGAATTGAAGCGTTCAGAGATTTCTGCCTCGGTAGTTGCTCAGAATATTGCCTGGGATTTAGAAAAAAGATTACCTTTTCGCCGAACGATTAAAAAATATTTAGGCCAAATTCTTCAAAACAAAGAAACAAAAGGAGCAAAACTTGAAGTTTCCGGCAGATTAGGCGGAGCTGAAATTGCCCGGAGGGAACATTTAGAGAAAGGAGAGATGCCACTTCAAAACCTTCGGGCTAATATTGATTACGGTGAAGCCACGGCTTTTACTACTTACGGAACAGTCGGAGTGAAAGTGTGGGTGTATAAAGGAGAAGTGTTTGATAAAACGAATAACCGCGAATAAATAACGAATAGCCACAAATCACGAATTTGATTAGTGATTAGTGAAAATTAGTTGAAAATTCGTGGACATTAATCAATTACATGCTAATACCAAAGAAAGTAAAACATCGCAAATGGCATAAAGGCAGGTCAAGAAAACGCCAAACTGAAACCAGAGGCACTTCGTTGAATTTCGGCAGTTTTGGATTACAAGCTTTAGAAAATACCTGGATTAATTCAAGGCAAATTGAGGCCGCCAGAAGGACAATTACTCATTTTACCAAGAGAGGCGGGAAGGTTTGGATAAGAATTTTTCCTGACAAACCAGTAACCAAAAAACCGCCGGAAGTAACTTTGGGCGGCGGTAAGGGAGCAGTTGATCATTATGTGTTTCCGGTTAGACCGGGAAGGATATTATTTGAAATGGATGGAGTAAGCGAAGAAATGGCAAAAGAAGCATTACGAAGAGCCGGTCATAAATTACCAATCAAGACCAGAGTGATTACGAAATAATTATGAAACATAAGGAAACCCAACAAATAAAAAATAAACCCCTGCCGGAGCTTCGGAAGAATTTAGCTGATTATCACGAGAAATTAAGGAAGCTAAAATTTGATTTGGCAGCCGGAAAGGTGAAAAATATTAGAGAAATTAAATTAACTAAAAAGGCAATCGCCAGAGTTTTAACATTAATAAACAAACAAAAGAGTAATCACTAATATGAAACGTAAACTACAAGGAACAATAGTTTCTGACAAAATGGATAAAACTAGAGTGGTAGCGGTTACCCGGCTTAAAAAACATCCGCGGTATTTAAAGTATTATAAGATAACTCGGAAATTTAAGGCGCATGACGAGAATAATGAGTACAAGACAGGAGATGAGGTTATTATTGAAGAAACAAGACCGATGAGTAAAGATAAACGATGGGTTATAGTTAAAAAGTTATAAAGTTAAATCATGATACAGGAAAGAAGTATATTAAAAGTAGCAGATAATTCAGGCGCGAAAGTTGTTAGGGTTTTTAGGATTTTAGGCGGCACCAGGCGACGCTATGCAAGAATAGGCGACGTTGTTGTTGCTTCAGTAAGAATAGTCGAACCAAGAAAGGCCGTTAAGAAGAAGGACATAGTCAGAGTAGTAATCGTAAGACAGCGTCAGCCTTTCCGCCGTCAAGATGGCTCTTATATTAAATTTGATGAAAATGCCGCGGTTTTGGTTGATAAAAAAGAACCGAAAGCAACAAGAATCTTTGGTCCTATACCGCGAGAACTCAAAGAAAAAGGTTTTGAAAAAATAGTGACAATGGCGGAGGAAATTGTGTAATTATGAAAATTCGTAAAGGTGACACCGTAAAAATAATCACTGGCAAAGACAGAGGTAAAACCGGTAAGGTTTTAAAAGTTTTTCCTAAAAGGAGCTCAATTTTGATTGAAGGATTAAATATTTACAAGAAACATGTTAGACCTAAAAAACAGGGAGAAAAAGGACAAATAGTTTTAGTGCCAAGACCGATTAATGTTTCAAACACAATGATTGTTTGTTCGGCCTGCAATAAAAATACCAGAGTTGGTTATAGGTTAGAGAATAAAAATAAGGTTAGGTATTGTAGAAAATGTTCCGCTAAAATTTAAATATGAAGCAAACTGTAATTAAAAAAATGAAAGAGCAATTTGGCTATAAGAATGATTTGGCTGTGCCTCGGATTCAGAAAATTGTTGTTAATATAGGCGCTGGCAGATTGAGTCAGCAACCTAATTTTGAAGAGAAGATTTTGCCGGAGCTCATTAAGGGATTATCGTTAATTACCGGCCAAAAACCGTCAACTACGACTGCCAAAAAATCAATTGCCGGATTTAAAATCCGCGC
>JAZGAA010000035.1:0-13563 GCA_036444215.1 Minisyncoccota bacterium | reverse complement strand
TTTTTTTAGCAAGCTCAATTTCTTCTTCTTTTTTAAGGATATTAATGTCCCCAATAGACCTAAGATATGAACCAATATCATCATCAAATATCTGCCTTGCTAGCGCGTCATGGTATTGTTTTTCCGGCATTTTATGTTCGTTGCCAGAAAATTCTTCAGAAAAATTCAATTCATCAACTTCGCTAACTTCGCTTTGTTCTTCTATTTGTCCTTCTGGAATAATCTCTTTCATTTTCACTCCTTTCTTTTTAAATTTATATTCTTAATTCATATACAATTTCTCTCTTGGTAAAACTCATTATTAATAATATCAAAGAACAAGCTGTTAATTAATCTACTATAAATATCATTTAATGTCAAATAATGTCAAAAATTTATTCATAATTATTCTAAATGCACTTCTTTCTGAAAGCTCTCTAAACGATTCTTAAGAAAGGGATGATTTTTCAATTCTGGGTCTTTTTTAATGACTGTTTCTGCTGCTTCGCGGGCTGATTTTATAAGTTCTGGATTTTGAATGGCTTTCATTGCCAAGTCCGGCATACCGGTCTGGTCAGCTCCTAAAATTTGACCCGGGCCCCTAATGGCTAAATCCTTTTCAGCAAGTTCAAAACCGTTTTTTGCGTCAATCAAAGAACGCAAACGTTGATGGGTAGTTTTTGAAGAAGAATCAGTAAAAAGAAAACAAAATGACTGATGTATTCCCCTGCCGACCCGGCCGCGAAACTGATAAAGTTGCGCCAAGCCAAATCTTTCACTTCCCTCAATGAGCATTATTGAAGCGTTTGGCACATCAACGCCAACTTCAACAACTGAAGTTGAAACCAGAATATCAATTGCTCCATTATTAAATTGCTTCATTGTTTCAACCTTTTCTTTCGCCTTTATTTTACCATGCAGCATTACTACTTTAAAATCGGGAAAAATTTTCTTGGAAAGTTTTTTGTATTCTTCTTTTACGGCCCTGACATCGGGAATAAATGGATTACCATCTATTTCTGCCGGGTCAATTCTTGGACAAATTACAAACACCTGCCGGCCTTTTTTAATCTGGTCGCGAATAAATTGATAGGCCTTGTCGCGATTAGCCGGCGCCACGATTTTAGTGATAATTTCTTTCCGGCCTTTTGGTAATTCATCAATAATTGATAAATCTAAATCGCCAAAAACCGTTAAAGATAATGTGCGAGGAATTGGCGTGGCGCTCATACTTAAAAAATGTGGGGTTGACGTTTCTCTTCTGCTTTTTTTTATCAGAGCCGCTCTTTGTCCAATTCCAAATCTGTGCTGCTCATCAACAACAATAAATGCCAGCTTGGGAAAATTGACGCTTTCTTGAATTAAAGCGTGGGTGCCAATAATAATTTTTATTTCTCCGTTGGTAATTTTTTTAATTAACTCGTTTTTCTTTGTTTCGGTTTCTAATTCGTTGCCGTAAAAAATTCTTGCCTCGCTAGAAGTAATCAGTCCGATTCCTCCGTTGAATTCCGGGAAGAATTTTAAAAAAGTTTTATAATGCTGCCGCGCTAATATTTCGGTTGGAGCCATAAAAGCACTCTGTTTACCCTGAGTCATGCCGAAGGGCTTAGCTACTATTAAAGCGGATAATCCGGCAACGATGGTTTTTCCTGAACCAACATCTCCCTGAAGCAAACGATTCATCGGGTGCGGTTTCTGAAAATCCTGTAAAATTTCCCAAAGCGTTTTTTTCTGCGCCTGGGTCAGTTCAAAAGGAAGATGATTAATAAGTTTTTTTAAATAATCAAGATTAATTTTAAAAGAAAAAGATTTTTCTCGCGCTAATTGGAGACGTTGTTTTAAATTATTAAGTTGAAGTAAAAATAAGTCCTCAAAAGCAAATCTTTTCTTGGCTGCCTGAGCCTGTTGAAGATTTTCGGGAAAATGTATATAACGAATTGCCTGATTAATTTCTAAAAACCTATTCTCCTCTAAAATCTCTTTTGGCAGTATTTCCGGTAATTTTTCTAAATTATCCAAAACCGGCTTAATTAAAAATCTGATGGCTTTTGAAGTTAATCCCCTGGTTTCCGGATAAACCGGCACTAACCGGCCGGTGTGCTTTGTATCAGATTCGTTTTCTAAAATACTTCTTCCTATTATTTCGTAAACCGGGCTGGAAAGATAAAGTTTATTTTTGGAAACAACTGTTTTGCCGGCAAAATTCGCCAATGTTCCTTTTTTTAAAACTCTTAAAATAAACGGCTGATTAAACCAAACCGCGCCTATGTTTCCGGTATTATCGCCGATTAAAGCATCAACTATGAACATTCTCTTTTTCCAGGTCCGCTGAAGTTTGATTTCTTTGACAAAGGCCTGGACAACAACCGGTTCATTAATTTTCACATCTACAATTTTGGAAATTTTGGAAAAATCCTCGTAGCGAAACGGAAAATGCCAAAGTAAATCTTTAACGGTTTCAATATTTAATTTTTTTAATTTTGGCAAAAATCTCTGGCCAATGCCCTTAATTCCTTTTATTTCTTCAATTGGAGTTTGAAGAGCAATCATTAGTATTAAGTGTCAAGTGTCAGGTATTAAGTGTCAAGTGTCAAAAATAAAAAAGGAGTTGCGCTGTAAAAGCCGCAACTCCTAAACTTAACTTAAATCCTACCACCAGGTAAGATCGCTACCTGTGAACCGCACATTCTTCTGCCATCATCACCCTTTTTGATGCCGCCGTCATTTTACCCGCCGTCCTTTTATGCTCGTCAGCCGGATGCACAAAAATACAAAAAGGCGTTTTCATCATTTGCTTTCACCTCCTTCCGATGAAAAAATTCTTAAGGAGCTAAACTTCTGCTCCTTTAAGGGACTCGTTAAAAAACGAAATTCCCTTAGATTAGTTATATTTTAATTTATATTAAAATTTTTGTCAATAGTTCTTCTGTGGATAACCATGCCCCGCACTAAAAATTCCTCTCTTCAAGTGTGGCTTTTAATTCTAAAATTTTACCGTTGCGGAGAACTTTTATGATAATCGTATCGCCAACGCTGTATTTTTTAATCAACAAAGCCAGCGAATGATTTTGGTCAATTTTCTCCCCGTTAATCTCAATAATAATGTCTTCGGCTTGAAGACCGGCTTTGCTGGCTGGTGAATCCGGTAATATTGCCGGTTCGTTTTCGCCCTCGCGAATCAAAGCGCCGTTTTCCACCGGCAACTTTTCTTTCTCCGCTAACTCCGGATTAACAATCAAATAACGCACACCCAAATAGGGAGTGACAATCCGACCGGTCTTCTTTACCGACTCAATTGATTTTTTTGCCTGATTAATAGGAATCGCGAACCCAATGCTTTGCGCGCCGGAAACCATTGCCACATTAATGCCGACAACCTCGCCTTTGAGATTTAAAAGTGGACCCCCGGAATTGCCCTGATTAATGGCGGCATCGGTCTGAATAACATTCTCAATTCTTTCAATTATTCCGCCGCCTGAAGCCATAACTGTACGCGATAATCCGGAAACCACACCAACTGAAACCGTATTTCGAAATTCTCCCAAAGCATTACCAATAGCAATGGCGGTCTGACCAAGTTTTATGGCATCAGAATCGCCTAATTTTACTGTCGGCAAATTATTGGCTTCAATTTTTATTATTGCCAAATCCAAAACCGGATCCCGGGCTAAAACTTCTGCTTCGTATTTTTCTCCGTTGCTGGTAAAAACCGTATAAGACGCCTTGGAGTCATTTACTACGTGTTTATTGGTAACAATCAGACCGTCTTTGGAAACAATAAATCCGCTGCCGCCGCCGACCTCCTGACGCTCAATTCCTTTTTCGCAAGGTTGATAAACTTCAAAGTATTGGTTAAAAAATTCTTGAAACTCGGTTGGTAAATCAGGAAAAGGATTATACGGACATTTTTCAATTATCGGCACGTCTTTTGAAATAATTATTGAAACAACAGCAGGGGCAGATTCTTCCACCGCATTGATAACCGCTTGTTCATAATCAATAGTTGGAGCGTAGGGTATTACAGGAGTTGGAGCTGTTGGAATTGTTGGAGTTGTTATGGGCGTAGAAGTTGCTGCTGGCTCTGATTCGGGTTGAATTAACTGTAAAAACTTATTAAAGAAATTTTTGAATAAATTCGCTTCAGCCGGAGGCACTGAAATTAACGAACCAATAATTCCGCCTATTAAAGCAATAGCGATTATAAAAATAATAGTTTTAATTTTCATATTATAAAATTATTTTAATTCTTTTTAGCGTTTCGTCAACTTCTCGGTTGTAGAATTGTGTTTAGAAATAAAAAATGGGCTGCCCGATGTTGTAGGCAGCCCATCAAAAATCAAATCAAAGCTTCAAGAATTCAAGTTTTCGGACTTCCAGACAGACGACAAACCAATACTGTCGTAGCGCCTGTCATCCCACCAGCAGGTGAAGGTGAAACCAGCAGAATCGAAGCGGCCAACATCGACGCGGTAGCCGCCCGAATCCAAATCCGAGCAACGAGCGTAGATGTTTTTAAATAAACGCTCTCCAGTAGCAAGGTAATGGCCTATAATTGCGTAAACCATTATTCGGGCTTGCGGTGTTTCCTCGTTTTCGGCAAGTAAGGCCTGTTGTTCATTCCAGGTTTTGCTTGTTGAATTTGGGACGATATTCTTGCGAATAAGATGCCAACTTGCCTCGCCTTTGTCTTTTGCGAAAGATTGTTTATTGTACCAGGCGTCTTCGTAAGAATAAAAGAGTTTTTTCTCAACTTTGTCGCGAATCTCAAGAATAGACATCGGGAAAGCAGCAACGAGGATATGAGTGTCTTTACATTCCTCCAAAACGCCTTCTGTGAATGGCACCTCGGTAAGAAGACCTAATTCTCTTTCGGTTGGATTAGCTCCAAGATGTTGGATGGCTTTTTCAATACCGAGGAAATTTTCACCCATAATAGCCCTGGTTGTTTTTTGGCTAACTGTAGCTTCATAGCCGCCTCGGCGTATGAATTCCACCACTTTTTCAGCAAGCTTATTCCCCTTGCTTTGAATCACTGACTGGGCTTCAATATCGCCGAGTCCTGCTGCCTCAAGCTTCCTAAGAATCTCATGCTCCTTATGTACTGATAGATTGCGTTGGCTTACGATATTTTTCATCGCCTACCTCCTTAAAACTTTGATATTTATTCGCCAAGGGCGAATTTGTAAAAGGCCTAATTGATTATAATTATACACATATTTCAAACTTTGTCAACTTTTTAAAAATAAACGGCTAAGACGCATATTAGCCGTTTATTTGTGCTACCACTTGTGGTAGCAGGATTTTGAAGTGAATTTTAAACATTCCGGTACTACTACGCGTAGTAGTACCTATCCTGCTACCACTTGTGGTAGCAAAGTTTGATAATTAAATATTTACAGATCTCCAACGTCCTTTGCCAACCATTCTCGGCGGTGGCGGCAAGAAATTGAACCAATCTTCAAATAAATATTTTTCTCTGGGTTTTGGCATCTTTTTGCCTAAATTTTGACGGCCTTGATAACCGGTGCGGTTTTTAATATTTTTCTTAATTGAACTGATAGTGCTCGGAGAAATCCATAAAATTTCCCCTATATCTCTATATTTCTTACCTTGTTTAATTAAAGAAATCGCAACTGCTCTCTTGATAATCATTTTTCTTTCGCCAGAGCCAAGTAAATTTCTTAAAAAACCATCTATCTCTTTTTCAGATTTTAATTTCTTAAGGTCTTCTATTATTTTCGACCAAACAAAATCTTCCCATTCTTTCCTTGATTTAAATTTAGATAATTCTTTCATTAATAAAATTATACTAAAATATTCCTGCTACCACAAGTGGTAGCACCATCTTTTATATACTTTTATACAATTGATATATAAATTGATATACAATTTGATATTTTTAGTATTGATTTTATTATAGGTATTGAATACATCCTAATCTTGCTACCACTTGTGGTAGCAAGATTAGGTGTGTAATACATTAAATATCGATAATATAAATAATATAAAATACAAAAACCATGCTACCACAAGTGGTAGTAAGAAATACGTATTAAAATACGTATTAAAATACGTATTTAATTACATAATAAATCTATAATATTAAATTAAACTCTCCGACCAATTAAACTCCGCTTTGAGCATTTGGTCGCTTCTTTTTTGCGGGACTAAAAGGTAGCCGCGATTTTTCGCCAAATCATAAAGCTCTTTGGTGATTTTTACGTCATTAAGGCAGTAATTTTTTAATTCTTCCATTTTACCGTCGCGATAAAGATTAGCCGCTTCCAATCCGTGCCCGTTTTTGCCTTTGCCAAGATTAACTCTCGCTAAAAGATCCAGTCCGATCCGCTGGCCAAGTAAAAGCTCAATTTCATCCAAAATATCAAAACGCGGAACAGAATAAATATCAAAATTGAAATGCTTTTTCAAAACCGGGACGTCAAAACGATTGATGCTAAAACCGATTATTGATTCGGCATTTTTGAACATTTTGCCGAATTCAGTAAGTTGATGCTCTTTAAAACAAAAAAACTTATCCTGAAGATAAGAATAAACTCCTACTAAAGATACTTCTAAAGCGTCAAAATTATCCTGCCCAACGTCTGCAAATGTATTTTTTGTTTCAATATCTATTACAATTTTGTCTTGTGTCATACGTGTCTATCTGCCACTTTTGATGCTGCGTAACTATCCGGTTTGGTGCGAGCTTCAAAATTATTTGCCCTTACCATTCCAACAACTTCCTGAATCATTGATTTTGTCTCGCCATTTTCGCCAATATCAACATGAATTTCAAAATCAAATTGTGGGGCTCTAAAATCTTTTAAAATAGTTAAAACTTCTTTGGCAATTTCAATGGAAAATAAAACCTCCTGAATAATCCTATCACGGAGGGTATGAATTTTAGTGAGTCCGATTCGGCGCCAGAAATAACGGCCACCATTACCAACCCGATGCACCACTATAGCAGTCACAAAATCAGCCATTGCTCCATTATATCTTTCTGAATCAGTGCCGATAATAATTTTATAATACCTCTTTTCATCGGCCTTCATAAATCTAATAAGCTCTTCCACCACCTGCTTGGCGCTTAGTTTTAGCCCAAAAGAACTGTTGAATAAGTCATTCATATTATTGAAATACTACATCTTTTTTATTAACGCTGTCAATCTTTTCTTTTCTCTTTGTAAAACTTTTTTATTTTCGGCTTCTATGTTTAAACGAATCAACGGCTCAGTATTTGAAGGACGAATATTAAACCAATAATCTTTAGTTTCTATTGTTAAGCCGTCAAGATGAGAGATGCGAGCTTTTAGTTTTAAGCTTTTAGTTTTTAGCTTCTTTTCTATTCTTCTTAATAATTTTTGAATCCTGACACCCGACACCTGGCACCTAATACTAATTTCGCTTGAGCGATAATACTGCGGCAGTAAATCAGCAAAATCCGCTAAACTATATGGTAATTTAGAAACAGCGTTGATTACTTCAATAGCCGCCAAAATTCCCGATTCTGCATAAAAGAAGTTTTTGAAGTAGTAATGCCCCGAACGCTCCGCTCCAAAATCCGCTTTTTTCTGCTTCATTAATTTTTTAATGAAAAAATGCCCTGTTTTGGAAATTGAAATTTTGAATTTGGAATTTATTTGTAATTTGGTGCTTGGAATTTGGAATTTTTTAATAAGCCATCCGGTTCTGACACCAATAACTACTTTTTTTGGCTTTAAATGCCAAATTAATAATCTGGCAATTATATCAGGGTTAATAAATCTTCCTCTATTATCAATAAAAAATGCTCTGTCGCCGTCAGCGTCAAAAATCACTCCTAAATCCACCTTGTGTTTGCTAATCGCGAATCGCAAATCGCTAAGCGCACCTTTTTTTGAAGGATTCGGCCCATGAGCCGGAAAGTTGCCATCTGGTTCGCTATTAATAAAATCAGCTTTTAGCTTATAGCTTTTAGCTTTTAGTAATTTTTTAAGAATCAAGCCGGCAGTGCCGTTAGAGCAATCAAAAACTACTTTAAGTGGACGCTTAATCTTTATGAAACGTTTAAGAAAATTAATGTATAAATTTACGTAATTCATATCCACTTATTGGAACAGCCTTTTTACCAACAACTTTTAAGCCGTTATAATTTTTCGGGTTATGCGAAGCAGTAATCATTATTCCACCATCGGCTTTTAATTTATTTACCAAAAAAGAAAGCATCGGTGTAGTTATCATACCAACTGGAATAGCTTTTAGTTTTAAGTTTTTTCCACCTGAGGCGGATCCGCCTTTGGTGGAAGCTTTTAGAGAATTAAGAATGGCTTTGTATAAATTTGGCGAACTCAAACGCGCGCCATGGCCAATAACGATTTTCCCTGATTTAAAAAATTTCTTTGCCAAGTCAGCAACTATCTTCTCAACAACTGCTTCATTTATCTCTTTTGGATATTTACCACGAATGTCGTAGGCATGAAATATGCTATCCATTGTTTGAATTTTAACCCATTTTAGTGTTTAATTAAAGAAAATGCCGCGACCAAAGAAGAAAAAAATAAGAAAACAAAAAGGGGCTGAAACAGAAAATTCTCGGCTTCATCCGGAAACCAAGAAAAGCGTCTGGGCAATAGTGTTTTTGGGAATTGCCGTAATTTTTATTTTAGCCAGTTTCCAAAATGCCGGACCAGTTGGTAATTTTATTTATAAAGTTTTTGAAAAACTGTTCGGCTTGGGATACTATCTTCTGCCAACAATTTTCTTGATAATGGCCGGGGTTTTCCTTTTTTCCGAACGTAAGAAAATTTATCAAATCACTTTTATAGGAGCGATTCTTTTTGTTCTTTCGGGACTGGGATTGATTGATATAATTTTCCAAGACAAAGGAGGGCTAGTTGGAAATATAATCGGATTTTTAGAAGTTCCATTTGGCTACACCGCCTCATTAGTCATTGTCATTATCATTGTCATTATCTCGTTCATTATCACTCTTAATATTCCTATTAAAATTCAAAAATTAAAAAGATTGAAAGAAGAAGAATTAGAAAAGCCACTAAAGGTAAGTAGTGTTGAAGAAAAGACAGAAGAAGAGCCAGAAGAAGAAATAGAATCTCCTGTTGAGGCTCCTATAGAAACCCCCAAAGAACCAATTAAAGAAAAAATCTCTGCGGCTATTGGCTTTAAGCCTAAAAAGTATCAAGGCTATAATTTCCCGCCGTTAAACCTTCTTAAATCGTCAATTGAAAAACCAACAGCCGGTGACCTTCGGGCTAATGCTAATATTATTAAAAGAACTTTAGATGGCTTTGGTATTCCAGTAGAAATGGGAGAAATAAACATCGGACCAAAAGTCACCCGCTATACTCTTAAGCCGGCTGAAGGCGTCAAACTGTCAAGAATTCTGGCACTTAACCAAGACCTGTCTTTGGCTCTGGCTGCTCATCCGATTAGAATTGAAGCGCCGATTCCTGGAAAATCATTAGTGGGAATTGAAGTGCCGAATAAAGTCGCAGCTCTGGTCCGACTCGGCAGCTTAATGGCTTATCCTGAATTTACTGAGTCCGGATTGTTAAGTTTTGTTTTGGGTCGGGATGTCAGCGGTGAACCGATTTTTGCCAATATTGATAAAATGCCCCATCTTTTAATTGCCGGCAGCACCGGTGCTGGTAAATCAATTGCCTTACACTCACTTATTATTTCATTACTCTATAAAAATTCTCCTCAAACCTTAAAATTAGTTTTAATTGACCCTAAGCGAGTAGAACTTTCTATTTATGAAGGTCTTCCCCAGTTAGTTGCTCCGGTAGTTACTGAAACAAAAAAAGCTATTGGCGTTTTCAAGTGGGCAATTCAAGAAATGGAACGGCGGTATGAACTATTGCTTAATGCCGGCTGCCGCGATATCCAAGCCTATAATAAAAAATCACCTGATGGGCCGCTTCCTTACTTATTAATAGTGATTGATGAATTAGCTGATTTAATGACCAGTTATGGCCGGGAAGTTGAAGGTTCTATCGTCCGATTAGCTCAAATGGCCCGGGCCACCGGCCTTCATTTGATTGTCTCTACTCAGCGTCCTTCAGTAGAAATTATTACCGGGCTGATTAAAGCTAATATTACTTCGCGAATTGCCCTTCAGTTGCCTAGTCAAGTTGATTCCCGAACAATTCTTGACGCTGCTGGAGCGGAAAAATTGCTCGGCGGCGGTGATATGCTTTTTATTTCTTCAGAGTTTTCAAAACCAAAAAGAATTCAGGGCGCTTATCTTTCTGAAGAAGAAATTAATAAAGTTGTTAATTTTATAAAAGAAAATAATAAAGAAATAGAATTAGAAGAAGAAATGTTGCAGTTTGAGAACGGGGAAAATAGCAATCTTGTTTTTGACGATTATCTTAAAAGCAGCAAGGAAGAAGACGAACTTCTTGATGAGGCCATAAACGTAGTAAGAGAAGCCAAGAAGGCCTCGGCTTCACTTTTGCAACGCCGGTTAAAAGTCGGTTATGCCCGGGCAGCCCGACTTCTTGATATAATGGAAGCAAAAGGACTTATCGGACCCGGCGAAGGAGCTAAACCAAGAGATGTATATTATGAATAACGAACAGCCAAAAAATTTGACCGAGATATTCCATGAGGCCTTAGAGTTTCGCGGTTTGAATATTGAAAAATTATCCGAACTGACCAATATTCCCGAAATGTATTTAATAGCTCTTCATGACGCTGATTTTAAAAAATTACCGGCTGCTCCTTATGTGCGAGGTTATCTAATGAAAATCGCCGAGGTTTTACGAATTGACGGTGAAGTACTTTGGCAAACTTACAAAAATGAGAATATCAAAACTTCCGGCGCCAAAGACAAACTTCCATCTAACCGATTTCTGATAAAGCCATTTAAAAAAAGAATGCTTATCTTTGGATTTGTCGCAATTTTAGTTATAATTTATTTAGTTTGGCAGATTGATAATCTTTTAGGCATTCCTAAAATTGAAATTACTAATCCGGCTTTTCCTACTGTCATTGTTAATGAGTCCAATTTAAAATTAAGCGGTGAAACTGACATCCAAAATAAATTAACGATTAATAATGAAGAAATTTTCGTTGGGGAAGACGGGCGATTTGAAAAAGAAATTTATCTTCAACCTGGGATTAATACTATTGAATTTAAAATTAAAAAATTATTGGGAAAAGAAGTAAAAGTCGTGAGGCAAATAATATATCAACCGTAAAAATAGTAAGTGTCAGGTGTCAGGTTAAAAACTTGACACATAACACATGATACCTGACACACAAAAATTATGACAATCAATAAAAATAAAGAAAGTATAGATAAACTCCTGGAATCATTACAGGATAAATTCGGCGAGGGAGTGATAATGAGATTAGGCGATGTTAAAAAAGCTAACGTAGCAACAGTTTCCAGTGGTTCGTTTTCGCTAGACTTGGCTCTTGGAGTCGGCGGTTTTCCTCTTGGAAGAATTGTGGAAGTTTTCGGCCCGGAAATGTCCGGGAAAAGCACTTTAGCGCTTCACGCTATTGCCGAGACCCAAAAACAAGGAGGTAAAGCCGCCTATATTGACGCGGAGCACGCGCTTGACCCGGATTACGCCAAAAAATTAGGAGTAAAGATTTCTGATTTATTAATTTCCCAGCCTGACAGCGGAGAGGATGCGTTAAATATTTTGGAAAATCTTGTGCGTTCCGGAATAATTGACGTAATTATTGTTGATTCAGTAGCCGCTCTTACGCCGAAAGCTGAAATTGAAGGCGAAATGGGAATACAATTTATCGGATTGCAGGCGCGAATGATGAGCCAAGCATTAAGAAAACTTACGACTCTTGCTCACAAAAACAACGCTTTAATAATATTTATCAATCAAATACGAGAAAAAATCGGGATGATGGGTTATGGAGAAAAAACAACTACTCCAGGAGGCCGAGCATTAAAATTTTATGCTTCAGTAAGAGTTGATCTTCGCCGCATTGCTCAAATTAAAAAAGGCGAGGATGTTATAGGTAATCGCACTAAAGCAAAAGTGGTTAAAAATAAAGTTGCGCCGCCGTTTAAAATCGCCGAATTTGACATTATGTACGGTGAAGGTATTTCTTATGAAGGCGATATTTTAAATATGGCAATCAAACACGGAGTAATTACCAAGTCCGGAAACACATACAGTTATGAGGGCCAAAAATTAGGGGTTGGCGTTGAAGCATCCAGAGAAAAATTAAAAGAAGACAAAAAACTCCTTAGCGACATCAAGAAAAAACTAATTTCCGCCACAAAATAAATCTTACGAGACTTAGTCTAGTAAGATTTGACATTTTGGATTGACTGAATTATTATTATAGTAGCTTATTTAAAAAATAATTTAAAAGAAAAAAGGGGGTAATTATGTTTATTGCTATAGTAATAAAAGGTATTTGTTATCCTTTCGCCATACTTCAGGCCATTCTTTTCACTTTTTTTGAATACACTGAACAGATCTTACTGTGGTTCTTTCGAATAGGCGCAGTTCTGCTTATCTACTTAAAAAAGCAAATAAGCTCTTAAAGCCATTGTAGAGACAGGGATACTAATCTCTGTCTTTTTTATAAATACGGCAGAAAAATTATCATACCAATGACTACGGCGCCGATACTGACAACCAAAACAATGGCTGCCATTAAATCTTTAATGGTTTTTATTTGCCCGTTAGGCAAAGGATGAAGGAAATCCAAAAGCCGTTCAATAACAGAATTAATTAATTCTAAAATCATGACCGAAAATATCATTATCAAAAGAGCAACTTTTTCAATCCGAGAAGTTGGAAAATAAAACATTGCGCCGATTACTAAAACTGTAACAATCAACATTATCTTAAAGCTCCTTTCTTCAACTAAGGTATCTTTTAATCCTCTCCAAGCCGCTTTAAAACTGTCGCTTAATTTTTTAGTCATTTAATTTATAAAAATTCTCAAAAATCTTTACCACTAAAATCGGTCCTGTGCCGCCGGGGGTTGGCGTATAAAAACTTAGTTGATTAGTTAATTTGTTAATTAGTTGATTAGTTTCTAAATCACCGCAAATTTTACCATTTTTTACTGAATATCCGAAATCGATTATGCCGGCACCATCTTTCAACATCTCTGGTTTTATAATTCCGGCTTGGCCAACTCCAGAAACAACTAAATCAAAGTTTTTTAATTCTGATAAATCACTTCCTCTTTTAAAAACAGCTAACTCTTTGACTTTATCCATCAGCCAAACAGCGATTGGCTTGCCAACTAAAAATCCCGCACCAACTACCGCCACCCTACTATCTTTTAGCTTTAAGTTTTTAGCTTTTAGTATTTCGTCTACAACGCCGACGGCTGGCGGCAACACTGGATTTCTACCAGTATAAAAAGCGCCTAAAGCCCGTTCTCCTAAAACGTCTACGTCTTTTTCACGAGGAATAACGTTTAAAATATAATGACGATTTAAATTATCTGGCAATGGCAATTGGAGAATTACACCGCCGACATTCTTTAGTAAAGCGATTTTTAAAACAAACTCTCGCAGCCCATCATTTTGGAAACCAGAGCACATACATCGTGATGTATGTGCTCGGCCGAGCACACAAGGTTTTG
>JAZGAA010000034.1:0-7081 GCA_036444215.1 Minisyncoccota bacterium | reverse complement strand
ATGAATCCCACCATTAACCCGATAAAAATTAAAAGAATCGGTTCAATAACCACTCCCAAATTTTTAACTGTCTCATCAACTTCAGCTTCGTAATACTCTGATAAATAAAAAAGATTATCCACTAAATTGCCGGTATTCTCGCCAATTTCTATCATATTAGCCAACATAGAAGGAAATAATTTTGGGTGGGTTTTCAAATACTGGGAAATCTGCTCCCCTTTTTTGATTGTTTCGGACATTGCTTGTAATTCTTTTTTATAAACTAAATTAGTGAAACTGTTTGAAGTTATTGTTAAAGCATCAACAATTTTTACTCCGCTTTTTAATAGCAAGCCGACACTACGAGTAAAATTAAATAAGTTTATATTGCGATTAAGTTTGCCAAAAAAAGGAATTTTTAAAAATAGCCACTGAATAAAAAAACGCGCCTTTTTTGTTTTCATTAAAAACCAAACAGCGACTACGGTAATTAAAAGTCCGACAATAATAATTATCCAATACGCGGAAACGAAATTAACTGTACTGATTAACATTCTAGTTGTCAGCGGCAATTCCATTTGAAGAGCCTGGAAAATCGGCAGAATTTTAGGAAAAACAAAAAGTATTAAAAGGAGAATAAGTCCTAAAGTAGCCACTAAAATTACCACTGGATAAATTAGGGCTGACTTTACCTTGCCTTTAAATTCATGTTTTTTCTTTAATTCCTGTGCTAAATAAAGAAGATTTTCAGATAATGTCCCGCTGGTCTCTCCGATTTTTATCATATTAAGAAATAAATCGCCAAAAAGATAACGGTAATTTTCCAACGATTGGGACAAAAATTGTCCGTTGCCGACTTCAATAATTGCTTCGTCAAGAATTTTTAAAAGAATTTTTGATTGAGTTTGGCCTTTGAGAAACCGCAAAGCATCTAAAATCGGCATCCCTGATTTAATAGCCATTGAAAGATGACGGCTGAAAATAATCTTATCTTCCAGAGGAATCTTTAAAAAAGGATTATTCATGAATTACTCTGAGGATTTCCTCGATAGTAGTTGTGCCTTTAAGGGCTTTTTGGAACCCGTCTTCAATCATTGTAGTCATTCCCATTTTAATAGCAGCTTCTTTAATCTCGCTGGCATTGGCCCGTCCCATAATCATAGAACGAATTTCATCGTTAATTTCTAAAATTTCATGAATGCCAACCCGGCCGTGATAACCGCTCTGCAAACATTTTTTACAACCTTTGCCGACAAAAAATTTCTTATAAAGTTTTCCTTTTGTGGCTTGAGGCAGCATCTCAGACAAACTTTTTGCCTCAGTATCAGTTAAATTTTTTTCAGTACGACAATCCTGGCAAATCATTCTTACCAGCCGCTGGGCAATTATTATATTAACTGTAGAAGAAATTAAAAATGGCTGAGTGCCTAAATCTATTAATCTTGGCAGAGCTGTAGCTGCGTCATTAGTATGTAAAGTTGAAAGAAGAAGATGTCCGGTTAAAGCCGCATTAACGGCAATTCCGGCAGTTTCCTGGTCCCTAATTTCTCCAACCATCAAAATATTTGGGTCTTGACGAAGAATTGAACGCAAGCCATCTGCAAAGGTCAATCCGGTTTTAATGTTTGTTTGAATCTGGCTAATCCCTTCAAGAGAATATTCAATCGGGTCTTCAATTGTGATAATAGAAACATCCCTGGAATTAAGAGATTTAAGAATAGTATAAAGAGTGGTTGTTTTTCCGCAGCCAGTAGGCCCCGTAGCTAAAATCATCCCGTATGGCTTTTTGATTGCTTTCTCTAATTTAATTAAATCTTTCGGCCTGAATCCCAATCCTTTAAGATTAGAAATCTGCGCTTGTTCAGCTAAAATTCTTAAGATTGTATTCTCTCCGTAATAAGTTGGGATAATGGAAACTCGGACGTCAAAATTTATTTCCAGCTTCTTTAGAGAAATCCTAAAACGGCCATCCTGGGCCGCTTGGTGCTCGTCAGTGCGTAAACTAGCCAAAACTTTAATTCTGGTAATTATTTCTGACTGAATTTTTTTTGGCAAAACAAATATATCGTGCAAAATGCCGTCAATTCTCAATCTTACTTTTATTTCATCCTCAAATGGCTGAATATGAACGTCAGAAGCCCTTGATGTATAAGCATATTCAATCAATGCGCCAACCAAATCAATGATTGACATTTCTTCAACCGGCTTAGCTAACTCTTTTTGAATAATTAAAAGTTTATCCTCAGCCATAATTTCTATATATTATAGCATATTTTAAAGCAAAAGAATGTGTTGATAATTGAATTCTATGAGAAAATTGATATAATAATATAGCTTTTGCCGGGTCATCTAGCGGTAGGATGCGACACTCTGGATGTCGTCACCGGGGTTCGAATCCCTGCCCGGCAGCCAACTCGTGATAGGTGTTTTCGCTCGAAGAGAGTCGTCTTTGATAATACAAACAATATGCACCCTTGGGAAAAAATATATAAACAGGACAAATTTAGAATAACAACACTAGAGCCAAGTGTAGTTGTAAAAGAAAACGATGCTATTTTTTCAGATAACACCAAGGTTCTTGATATTGGTTGCGGCAACGGTAGAAACACAATCTTTTTAGCAAAAAAAGGGTGTATGGTAGAGGCAATAGACCTTGTTAACCTTGACTGGATATATGGTTTAAACCGTTCTCTAAGGGAACGTATTAATTTCCAGAAGATTGATATTGATAATTTTGATTGGAATAATAAAAAATACGATGTAGTTCTTTTGTTGCGAATTATGCAATACTTATCTTTTGATCAGTTGCAAAGTTTAATAAAAAATATTCAAATTCATCTTATGGATCAAGGTTTTCTCTTACTGAGTTATGTTAGAAAAGGGGGTATTCAAAATAAGTTCGAAATAGATGTACCAAAGTTTAGTCATGACATAATGCACATTAGAGAACTTCTTAAGAAATATTTTGTACATATTCATATTTCAAAAGGGGCCACATCTTCGATTCATGTGGAATATAATGAACCCATTGAATCTTATGATATTATATGCTCGAAGAGCGTTAAAATGTTAAGATAAAATCATTGAAAATAGCCTTATGGGGCTTGGCCGACTACGGTTCTAGTTCGTGTCGGCCAGCATATAATAAAAACTCCTCTTTATGAGGAGTTTTTATTATACTTGTTGTTAGATAGGATTCGAAGACCGCAGCGAAGCGCGAGTTTTCGCGAAGCGAAAGGCGAGCGCCGCGAGGGGCGGCCTGCGAGAAATTTCCGTCAGGAAATTTACTTGTAGGCGAATCCCTGCCCGGCAGCCTTTCAAAAACGTAATTACTTTACTATTTACAATAATCGCGGTATCTGCTAATATATTGAGTACTATTAGCACATTAAATTAAGAATTAAATCATACTAGGGAGGTGATAAATAATGAAAAAAATCGTAAAAGCAAAAAGTTATATAGAAAGCCATTTAAGGAAAAGGATGTCTCAAAGGAAATAGGAGAAGATACATATAATTTTTGTAAAAATCAATTAGGTCATCCAGAAAAAGTGGCAAGGCAGTGGGCGAAAAGAGCGGAACGAGCTTGGCGACCTGTTCCCTGTTAATAAATAGCAATAATTAAACTGCACCCATAATAAATAACATTGGGTGCTTTTTTTATTTTGAGCGTTTGTTATAATTAAAACTGATCAACTAATTAACCAATTAAATAATCAACTTAACTAGCGTATGGCTTCGGGAATTATTGAATTAGCAATTGTTATTGTAATAGCAGCTGGGTTGGGAATTGCCGCCAAACTCTTAAAACAGCCGATTATTCTGGCTTATATTATTACCGGTATTATTATCGGTTATTTTGGATTTTTCCATCTGGACAACAAAGAAATCTTCCGGGTTTTCTCTGACTTGGGAATAATGTTTTTGCTTTTTTTGGTAGGTCTGGAAATAAACTTCACTTCCCTGCGGTTAGTCGGCAGAACCTCGCTGATTGTCGGTATGGGCCAGATTATTTTCACTTTTATTGTCGGATTTTTAATTGCTTTGTTGTTTGATTTTACCTATCTTCACTCGGCTTATATTGCCATTGCTCTTACCTTCTCCAGCACCATTATTATCGTTAAACTACTTTCAGAAAAAAGAGACCTTAACAGTTTATACGGAAAAATCAGTATCGGGTTTCTATTAGTTCAGGATTTTGTGGCTATTTTGCTTTTGGTCTTTTTGGCTGGTATTGAAAGCGGCCAAGGGATAGTTTTTCAAAATATCTTCCTGACGGTTCTGAAAGGCATAGTTCTATTTGTTTTGATGCTTTGGCTGGGCAGAAAGATTTTTCCTTTGATTTTTGATAAAATCGCCCGGTCTCAGGAACTTTTATTTTTAACCAGTTTGGCTTGGTGTTTTCTTTTGGCCGCGGCTGTCAGTCATCCGAAGGTAGGATTTTCCATTGAAATCGGCGGTTTTTTAGCGGGCTTGGCTCTGGCTAATTCTTCGGAGCATTTTCAGATATCAGCCCGCATCAGGTCTTTGCGGGATTTCTTTATTTTGATTTTCTTTGTTATTCTCGGTTCTTCAATTGTTTTTTCCAGCTTTTCCGGCATCACTTTAGCGGTTCTTGTTTTTTCGCTTTTTGTCTTAATCGGCAACCCGCTGATTGTCTTGGTTATTATGGGATTAATGGGTCATCGAAAAAGAACCAGTTTTTTTGCTGGCGTGACCGTGGCTCAGATTTCGGAATTCAGTTTGATTCTGGCGGCTTTTGGATTAAAACTCGGGCACATTAATGAACAGGTAGTTTCGCTAATTACGGCAGTTGGAGTTATTACCATTACTCTTTCCACTTATCTAATTATCTATGCTGACCAGATTTTCAGATATTTATCGGGTTATCTTTCAATTTTTGAGCGCCGCTATCCTAAAGAAAACCATGCCTTAAAAACCGGTTTTCATAAGCCGATAATTTTAATCGGTTCCCATCGGACTGGTCAGGGCCTTGCCTATTATATTCCCAAAGAAAAACTTTTAATAATTGATTCTGATCCTGATGTAATTGGCGAATTAAAAAGAGCAAAATACAGTTATCTTTTCGGAGATGTTTCCGACGGCGAGATTTTTGAACGAGCCAACATTCGCAGCGCCAAATTGGTAATTTCTACAAGCCCTAATTTTGAAGACAATTTAATACTCCTTAGTAGGATTAATCAATTAAAGAAGCAGAAAAGAGGCGTTGGGCCTAAGGTTATTCTTCGAGTCCAAGACGAAGAAGAAGCGGAAATTTTTTACAAGCAAGGCGTTGATTATGCTTTATTGCCGTATTTTACCTCTGGCCAATACTTAGGCAGAATTATCAGTCTTGATCCTGAATTAGACCATCTTAAACGATTAAAGAAAAGAGATTTGGACATGTTGAAAAAAATAGACCACCAGCAATAAATGTCAAAATCCAAAGCTCAAATGTCAAAACGTTTTGAATTTAGAGCTTTGAGCTTGAATTGACATTTGGATTTTTAAATTAGGATTTTTATATTTTAAGGTATTTCCTCACCGCTACAAAACTGGAGATTATGCCAAGGACAACGCCAAAAAGTATTTGGTAACTCAAAAGTATTACTAAGTTAGCAGTAAAATAATTCCAGAGATTTATTTCCGATACAAAAACTTCAATATAAGGAGTGGCGAAATAAATAATTGGCGCTAAAATAAAAATACTTAACAAGGCGGCAATCAAACCGTAAATTATCCCTTCTACTACATAAGGGCCTCTGATAAACGAATTAGAAGCGCCTACTAAGCGCATAATTCCTATTTCTTCACGGTTGGAATAAATAGCCAATCGGATAGTGTTAAATGTTACTACCGTAGCGACAAAAGCCAATAAAAACGTTAAAATCAAACCTCCTTTTTCTGAGGTGTCAATAATTTTTGCCAAACGGTCAATAACCACGGCATTTTGAGCGTAAGTAACTTTACTAATTAAATTTTTCAAGGATTCGTTTTCAAGATAACTGGCAATAGTAACGTATTCTTCAGGATTGTAGGCCTTGACATTAAGAGAAGCTGCCAGAGGGTTCTCTTCTAATTCTTCAAGGGCTTGGGAAATAAGTTCGTCATCTTGATGACGTTCTTGGAAGATGCTTAATGCTTTATCCCGGGAAATGTATTCTACGTTTTTAACTTCCGCTAAACTTTCCAGAGATTTTTTAGTTTTCAAGATATCGTCTTCAGAGGTTTCAAGTTTAAAATAAACACTAATGTCAATTTTGTCTTGAACAGTTTGAAGTACTGTTTTAGTCAGGACATTGAAAATTATTAATCCTTCAAAAACAATTAAAGCCAGAATCATAATAAGAATGGTAGTTGTTGAAAGCCAGCCATTGCGCCAAAATCCCTGGATACCGTATTTAATTATTCGGAATAGAGCGGTAAGCATACAAATTTATGCCAAAATATATTTCCCCTTTTTTTCATCTCTAATAAGTCGACCGTCTTCCAAGCTGACAACCCGTTTATCAAGTTGATTAATAATTTCTTTATTATGGGTGGCTAAAATTATAGTGGTGCCTAATTCGTTAATTTTTAACAGCAATCGGATGATTTCTCTGGTATTAAGTGGGTCTAAATTTCCAGTTGGTTCATCAGCGACAATTACATCAGGATGATTAATCATCGCTCGAGCAATAGCCACTCGTTGTTTTTCTCCGCCAGAAAGCTCTCTGGGAAAATTGTTGGATTTATTCTTTAGACCAACCATTTCCAGGGCTTGAGGCACAAATTCAGTAACATCACGACGAGACCGTCCGGCAACCTCTAAGGCAAAAGCAATATTTTCATAGGCGGTTTTATTCTGCAAAAGTCGGAAATCCTGAAAAATAACGCCGATATGCCGTCGTAATTGAGGAAGTTCTTTACTTTTTAGTTTATTAACATCATAAGAGCCGAAAATTACTCGGCCTTTGGTTGGTTTCTCCTCACCTATTAACAGCTTAATGACGGTTGATTTACCGGCGCCTGATCTTCCCACTAGAGAAATAAATTCTTGCGGTTCAATCTTAAAACTTACATCCTCTAAAGCCACTGAATGGTGGTTATAGATTTTAGAAATG
>JAZGAA010000033.1:0-2502 GCA_036444215.1 Minisyncoccota bacterium | reverse complement strand
GCGAGGTTGAGTTCGATATTTTCCGTTACTTCTGACGACGAACGAGGATAATTTATCTGAGTGGAAACCGCTGGCGAGAAAAGGATTTCTGGATTAGCTATTTTTCTATTCCTAAAGTTTTTGCTATAATCAAAATATGACTCTCCTTATTAAAAATATCCAGCTTCTTGATGGGACTGGTCAGGCGGCGGTCAAAACCGATATTTTGGTTAAAAAAGAGAAGATTTACGCTATCGGCAGTTTCCCTAATTACAAAGCCGACGAAATCATAGACGGGATGGGAGCTTATTTGGCGCCTGGTTTTATTGACATTAACACCGACTCTGACCACTATTTAACACTTTTTTCAAATCCTTCTCAAAAAGATTTTTTACTCCAGGGCGTAACCACCATCATTGGCGGTCAGTGCGGTGCTTCGCTGGCACCTTTGCTTTACGGTTCTTTAGAATCAATTAAATCATGGGTTGATACGGGCCGTACTAACATTAATTGGCAAACCACGGCTGAATTTTTGAAAATAATGGATAAAATATCGCTTGGAGTAAACTTTGGTACATTAGTAGGGCATTACACCATCCGCCAAAGCTTAATCGGTAATACTTTTAGAAAACTAACCAGAAATGAAATAGCTGTTTTTAAATCTTTATTAGAACGCTCTTTAAAAGAAGGAGCTTTTGGTTTTTCAACCGGCTTAGGATATTCTCAATCTCAACAGGTTCCTTACAGCGAAATTAAGCCATTAGTTGAAACGGTATTTAAATTTAAGGGTCTTTATACTACTCATCTTCGGAATGAAAGAGAAGGTCTTTTAGATTCTGTTAATGAAACTATTAAGATTACAAAAGAGACCGGGGTTAAAACTTTAATAAGCCATTTTAGGCCAATCAGCGGTTTTCAAGAAGATTACGAAATTTCGCTTGGATTAATTAGCAAAAATATTTCCAAAGCAGATATTTATTTTGACCTTTGTCCTTTTAGTACAAGTGAAGTTCCTATTTCTATCTTATTGCCTTCCTGGGCTCAAAATAGTAATAAAGAAACAATGTTGAAAAATCTTCAAACTCCGGGAATCAGAGAAAAAATCTTAAAAGAACTGCCAAAAATGAACGGAAGGAAAATTATTATTACTTCGGCGCCGGGCAATGAATATTTAACAGGTGAATCATTGGAAGAATTCTCCGCTAACAGGAATTTAGACGTTAAAAACGGTCTTTTAACCTTGATGGAAATTACTGATTTTCAAGCAGTTGTTTTTTACGGGAATATTGACCTTAAAGGAGTTCATAAAGCTCTTGTTCACGAGCGGGCAATAATAGCTTCTAATAGCGCCAAATTTACTTTTCCGAGGTTTTTAGAACTCTCCGAAAAAGAAAAAATTTTACCGATTGAAAAAGCAGTTAATAAAATTTCCGGTTTCCCGGCTCAGCGTCTTGGCTTACAAGACAGGGGAGTGGTTAAGGATGGAAATTTTGCTGACTTGGTTATTTTCAGGGACAGTAAGATTAGAGACGTGATTTTGAACGGTAAAATTGTTGTCAGGGACGGCGAATTTAATAATGTATTGGAAGGAAAAATATTAAGGTCTTGACCTCCGACGGAACGTCGGAGCTGTCAAACCTTAACCACATTAGATGAGCGAGCTCTGCGAGCTCTATCTAACGGGGGGGTGCTCAATTTTATAGTAAAATTTTTTCACTATGCTCAGAAAATTTAATAAAATTAGCAAAGGCCACAGCCCTGATTATGTCTTTATTCTCTGCGTCATTTTGTTGACGGTTTTCGGCTTGGTAATGCTTTCAAGCGCTTCCTCTGATTTAGGTAAAAAAAAATTTGACGATACTTTTTATTATCTTAAACATCAGATACTTTACGGTTTAAGTTTTGGCATTGTTGGTTTTTTGGTTGCTAGCTATTTTTATTACCGAAAATTGGAGCGGTTAGCGCTTTTATTTTTAATTTTAAATATCACTGCCTTAGTTTTAGTTTTTACACCCTTAGGATTTTCTCATAGCGGAGCCATTCGCTGGCTTAATCTTGGTCCTTTTTCTTTTCAACCGGCTGAATTTTTAAAATTTACTTTTATTATTTATTTGGCAGCTTGGTTAAGTAATAAAAAAATCAATCGCCAGACAAGTTTCTTGGGAGGGTGGCTGCCTTTTTTAGCTGTTTGCGGCGTAGTCGCTTTTTTAGTATTTAAACAGCCGGCAACTACTACTGTTTTAGTAGTGCTGGTAGCTGCTTTAATAATTTATTTTATTAGCGGCGCCCGGCTTTCTTTTGTTGTCGGAACATTTTTTTTAGGGATTTTAGCCGTGTCTCTGCTTATTTTTTCCAGCCCTTACCGCTTTGAACGAGTAATGAATTTCATAAATCAAGAAAATATTAACATCCAAGCCGAGGGATTTCACCGCAATCAGGCATTAATAGCCATTGGTACAGGCGGCCTTTGGGGAGTTGGTTTTGGACAATCAACTACGAAATTCAAATATCTTCCAGAGCCAA
>JAZGAA010000032.1:0-2743 GCA_036444215.1 Minisyncoccota bacterium | reverse complement strand
ATTTTGAATGAATTTCTAATTCTTTAATTTTTAAACATTAGAACATTAAAAATTGATTAGAAATTAGAAATTAGAAATTAGAAATTATATTATAATGTTCCCATTTTTTTCGCCATTTCTACTTCCTTTCTCTTTTTAACCCGGTGAATAGCCGAAAGTCGTTTCTGTCTTTTAGATATTTTGCGATCCTTATGCCGACGTTTTTTGGCTTCACGCAAAATTCCGCTTTGCTGCATTTTTTTAGAAAAGCGGTATAAAAAAGCACTCGTTGATTCTCCTTGTTTACGTTTTAATTGCATGTTATTTGGGATTTAATCTCTTCTAGAGATTTTCTTGGTGGATTATGAACTACAGTGTGTATCGACCCTCCGCTATCACCGTGCCATCTCGGAATAATATGAATATGAAGATGGTCAATCGCCTGGCCACTCACTCGGCCATGATTAATACCAATAGTAAAACCATCGGGATGTAGTGACTGATTAATTATGCCTGTAATTCTCTTAACTGTTGAAAAAACCGCTCCAATTTTATCATCTGGCAAATCTAAAATATTCTCGCTGTGAAATTTAGGAATAACCATCGTATGTCCCGGCGCTACCGGCTGAATATCTAAAATACCGATAGTGTCATTATCCTCATGAATTAAATAACACGGTATTTCCTTATTTATCATTTTACAGAATAGACAATCTGCCATAATTGTTGAAATTTTCGAGCTCGTACTGCAGTGAAGAAAATTTCACTACAATTATGAGCACCCGCCCAAATTTTTATCACAGACTTTTACTTTAGCACGATGGGAAGCGGAGCTGACGCCTTCGGCTTTGATTTGGTGCTATTTCAAGTATGGAACAAAAATTTAGGCGGGTAAAGGCTTGACAATTAAATTTTGTTCGCATTCGGCTCCAAAATTTAGGTCAATTCCTTTATTTTAACCGTTTCTTAACTTCCTCCACTGCCTTTCTTAATGGCACCGTCTCCTGGGCTCCGCTTCTCATATCTCTAATAATAATTGATTCTTCAAAAACTTCTTTTTGACCTAAAATCAAAGACAGTGTTGCTTCTTCCTTATCAGCTACTCGAAGCTGCGATTTAAGCGAGTCTTTCCACAGGGACTCAATCACTTTAATGCCGCTTTTTCGAAACTCCTCAATTAAGCCCAAACTTTGTTTCTTTGCTTGTTCTCCAATATGAATCAAAAAAGCTTTTGGTTTGCTTCTTATTGACAAACCTCCAAATCCCTGAGTTTTCATTACTTCAACCAGACGTTCTATGCCTATACTGCTGCCGACCGCTGCTCTCTTTCGACTACCCAACATTTCTGCCAAATAATCATAACGGCCACCGCTTGCTAAAGCAACATTAACACCCTCGGTAAATATTTCAAAAACCGTCCGATTATAATAATCCAATCCCCTTACTAAAAAAGGATTAAGATTATAAGGAAGTTTAAGCTCGTCAATAAACTCCAAAGTTTCTTTAAAATGATTATTACAAGATTGGCAAAGATTATGATTATTAAGAAGAATGGGGGCCTGTTCTCTAATAAGCGCACAATTCTCATTTTTACAGTCAAGCAAACGTAATGGATTTATTACCAACCGACGTTGACAATCCTTACAAATTTCATTTTGTCCAAATTTATTATAATAGCTTTGCAATTTTCTCCGATAAGCCGGGCGGCAATTTTTACAGCCAATACTGTTAATTTGAATTGTTAGATTCTTAATTTTTAATTCTTTAATTAGTTGATAAGTGATTAAAATTATCTGAGCGTCAAAAATTGGGTCGTCATCACCGCCGATAGTTTCAAAACCGACTTGGTGAAACTGTCTATATCTACCGGCCTGAGGTTTTTCGTAGCGAAACATCGGACCATTATAATAAAGTTTCATAGGTTGACTTAACCGGCTTAAGCCGTGTTGAAGATAAGACCTTATAATTGGCGCCGTGCCTTCCGGCCTAAGCACTAAACGATCACCGCCTTTAGTTCTAATAGTAAACATTTGCTTCTCAATAATATCCGTGCCTTCTCCAATCCCTCGTTCAAAAATTTCTGCCATTTCCAAAATTGGAGTGTCAATTCTTGAAAAATTATAAAAATCAGCGATTTGGTTGCTGACTCTTCTTATTTTTTCCCAATATGGCTGCTCTTGAGGTAAAATATCATGCATTCCTTTGGGGGACTGGAATAATGTCTTTTTCTCTTTCTTACCTTTTCTTACAACTTTATTTTTTTGATGCTTGATGGATTTGGGCATATTTACAAAATTTTTAATTATGAATTTTCAATTTTGAATGAATTTTTTTATTCTTTAATTTTTAAAACATTAAATCATTAAAAATTGATTAAAAATTAGTAATTAGAAATTAGAAATTTCAGTAAGCTGGTTTCTCAAACGCCATTACTTTATTAAAGGGCCAAAGGCGCAGGCGAACCAAGCCGACAATCTCATCTTCTTTAAGGGCGCCCCAGCTCCGTGAATCAAAACTGTAATAACGATTATCGCCTAAAACAAAATACTCGTTATTATCCAAAATAATTCCTTTCTTTCCGGAAGTTTTAATATCGGGTAATAAATAACTCTCTTCAAGAATTAACCCTTCTGAATAATTATTGCTATAAATAATAATTTTCCCATCTTTAATCTCTATCTGTTCTCCCGGTAAACCAATAATTCTTTTAATATAATAAACAGCGTCATCGCCGGGATAATAAAAAACAATAACCTCACCTCTC
>JAZGAA010000031.1:0-8464 GCA_036444215.1 Minisyncoccota bacterium | reverse complement strand
TTGATATGAGAGTTGAACCATTTTTATTGCCAACTTCCGTAAATTTAATGATGGCTCAGCGTTTGATTCCTAAATTATGCCAGCAATGCAAAAAAGTGGAAACCGCGCCATCTGAAATCCAGAAAATTATTAAAAAGGAATTAGAAAAATTACCACAAGAGACAACTTCCAACCTCCAAATTTATCATTCTCCGGGATGTAAGGCCTGTAAAAATAAGGGCGTTAGCGGCCGGATTGCTATATTTGAAATTTTCAGGATGACTCCGGAACTTGAAGAAATAATTAACAGTGATTTGACCGAACATCGCATTTTAGAAGAAGCCAGGCGGCAAAAGATGATTACATTGCGCCAAGATGGAATTTTAAAAGCCCTTCAAGGATTAGTGTCTATAGAAGTGGTATTAAGAGAAACAGTGGAGGTGTGATATAATTAAAGTATGGACTATTCTCAAAAACTAAAAGATTTATTACTTACAACGGCTCGTCAAGCTGCTTCTGATTTACATTTGGCAGTTGGTCGACATCCAACTCTTAGAATTGACGGCGTTTTAATCCCACTTCAAAAAGAGCCGATTTTAACGCCGGAAATGACTGAGAATTTAATTTCAGCTCTATTAACTCCTGAGCAAAAAGAAATATTTCTTAAAGAAAAAGAAATTGATTTTGCTTATGCTCTTGAAGACAAAGCTCGATTTAGGATTAATGTCTTTCATCAGCGAGGATTTACGGCAGCGGCTTTGCGTTTGATTCCGGCCAAAATAAAAACTGTTGAGGAATTAAATTTGCCGCCAATTCTCCATGATTTTACTCGTCTTTCTCAGGGATTTATTTTATTGGTTGGACCGGCTGGCCACGGAAAATCAACCACCTTAGCCGCTCTTCTTGATGAGATAAACCATAAACGTACAGACCATATTATTACCATTGAGGATCCGATTGAATATGTTTTTGCTCAAGATAAAAGCACTATTTCTCAGCGTGAAGTAGGAATTGACAGCCCGAGTTTTCACATGGCTCTGCGTTCAATTCTTCGACAAGACCCGGATGTAATTATGATTGGCGAAATGAGGGATAAAGAATCAATTGCTACGGCCTTGACTGCGGCAGAAACCGGACATCTTGTTTTTTCCACTCTTCATACTAATTCGGCTGCCCAGACCGTTGACCGGATTATTGACAGTTTTCCGGCAGAACAACAAGGACAGGTATCTTCTCAATTAGCCGCAGTCCTTGTTGGCGTTGTTTCGGAACGGTTAATTCCAAGAATTGACGGCGGTCGGCTGCCAGTTTGCGAAGTAATGATTACTAATTCGGCAATCCGCAATCTCATTCGTGAACGTAAAGCTTATCAGATTGATTTAGTAATTGAAACCAGTAGGCAGGAAGGAATGATTACGCTTAATCACTCTTTAATGGAATTAGTGAAAAGAAAGGAAGTATCTTTGGAGAACGCAGAATTATATTCATTGAATCCAAGCGAATTGAGGATACTTTTAGAGAGAAGCTAAAAATTGATGAAGCCCGCCTTCGCTAAAGCTTCGGCGGGTGCTCATAATTTTAGATAAATTTTTATCGCTTCGCTCAAAAATTTATAAAATTATGGCAAAGTTCAAATACCAAGCCAGAACTAAAGAAGGAGAGTTGCAAACAGGATTTGTGGAAGCGGTTAGTCGCGAAATAGCTTTAAATACTTTAACCGGTCATGAACTTTTTATTCTTAGTTTGGAAAGCGCTGAAAAAATTCATTGGTATCACCGGTTTTTAAAATTTTTTGAACGGGCAAAAATTAAGGACTTAATGATTTTTACGCGTCAGTTTGCCACTTTATTGGAATCAAAAGTTCCTATTGGCACTTCTCTTCGTTCGCTTTACAAACAAACCAAAAACCCGACCCTAAAAGAGATAATTTCCGAGCTTTCTTCCGACATTGACGCCGGCTTGGCTTTATCTCAAGCACTGGAACGTCAGAGCCATATTTTTTCCAATTTTTATATTAGCATGATTCGCTCGGCTGAAATTACCGGCCGCTTGGAAGAATCAATGATTTTTTTAGCCGATTATTTAGAGAAAGACGTAATTTGGCGTTTCCGACTTAAGAATGCTTTAATTTATCCGATTATCGTTATAATTCTGTTTTTGGTAGTTGCCGGCATAATGATTACTTTTGTTTTTCCCCAGCTCGGACCGATTTTTCAAGAATCCGACGTTTCTTTGCCGCTGATTACTAAATTTTTTTTAGGAACCGGTAATTTCATTATTAGTTGGTGGTGGGTAGTTATTTTAATACTTTTTCTGTTTATTTTTATATTGATAGATTATTTCCGGAGTCCGGAGGGGAAAGCTTTAGCAGATGAATTAGTGATTAGGCTCCCGATTTTTGGTAATTTATTTAAGAAGATTTACGTTGTTCGCTTTACTGAATCAGCAAGCGTTTTAGTTAAAGGAGGGGTACCGATAGCCCAGTCATTGGAAATTACCAGTCATACGGTTGGTAATGTTATTTATCGTGATATTCTGCACGAGGTTGGTGAAGGCGTGCGTCGAGGAGAATTATTATCCAATCTTTTATCTCAGAATGAATATTATTTCCCGCCGTTAGTGAGTCAAATGGTGGCGATTGGCGAGAATACCGGTCGGCTTGACGAAACTTTATCAAAAATTTCATCTTTTTATACACGGGAAGTTAATGATACTTTAGATAATTTATTGGAGCTGATTCAGCCGGCTATAATAATCATTGTTGGCATTTTCGTTGGTTTATTATTTGCAGCAGTTTTGATTCCGATATATAATTTAATGCAAGTATTCTAGAAAAGGTCGAATATATTAAAGAAAGTATATAAAATATATGAAATCAAAAGGTTTTACTCTGATAGAAATGTTAATTGTTATTGCTATTATTGGGCTTTTGGCAGGAATAATATTTTTTGGTTTAGGCGCCAGAAAAGGAGTTGCGCGGGATGCCCGAAGAATTACCGACCTAAAAACCACTCAACAAGCTTTGGAACTTTATTACCAAGTCAATCAAGAATATCTTGATGTTAGTACTTGGGCCGCTTTAGAAACAGCCCTAACCGGCGCAGGTATCGGAGTTAGGTCGCTTTCTCTTGACCCCCTAAATGATACTGATTTTTATTATCGGTATGATGTTGATAGTGGTGGCACTCCAAGTTTACAGGTCTATGTTTTAGGCGCTCGTTTAGAAGACACCAGCCATAGAGCTCTTGATACCGATATTGATGATTCTAATACTCCTTTTGCCACCGGTTTTAGTTGTGATGACCCGATTTATTGCACCTCATTCTAAAATAGTTTTTAGTTAGAATTTTTATGTATTTTCTTTTATTCATTCTTGGCCTTGCTGTCGGGAGCTTCCTTAATGTGATTTCCCTCCGCTACGCTCCGGGTAATAGGATTTTGGATTTAAAGATTATTAGCGGTCGCTCTAAATGTTTGAATTGCAAAAAAACACTGTCTTGGTATGAATTAATCCCGATTTTAAGTTTTATCATTCAAAAAGGCCGCTGTCGTTCTTGTGACAAGCGGTTTTTTTGGCAATACCCATTAATTGAGATGCTAAGTGGTTTTATATTTGTATTTATTCCGTGGCATCTCAATAATTTCCAATTTCTAATTTCTAATTTCCAATCAATTACCAATTATCAATTACTAATTAGTATAATCTGGATAGTAATTTTTTTACTATTCCTTCTTTTGTCAATAATAGATTTTCGTCAATACATAATACCTAATCAAATTAATTTATCTTTAGCATTTTTGGGAGTAGTTTTGATAATTCTCAATTCTCAATTCTCAATTCTCAATTCTTTTTTGGGTCATTATACCTCCCTTTTTAGTTTTACTGAAAATATCTGGTTGAGTCATTTTGTTGCTGCTCTTTTTGGAATAGCCATTTTTTGGCTGATTATTTTTTTAAGCAAAGGCAAAGCAATGGGTTGGGGTGATTTGAAATTAGTTGGCGCCTTGGGCTTAACTTTTGGCTGGCCTGATATTATAATGGTTTTAATGCTTTCTTTTTTGGTTGGCGGGATTTTCAGTGCTATTCTTTTAATTAAAGGTAAAAAGAAAATGAAAGATGTCGTGTCTTTTGGTCCTTTTTTGATAATCGGCGCGACTCTAACTTTTTTCTTTGGCTATCAAATAATTAGTGCTTATTTTAAATTATTCAATTTATGATTCAAAACCCAAAACCTAAAACCGGATTTACCATCATTGAGCTTCTCGTTGTTATCGGTATCATAACTCTACTTTCCACAATGGCAATTCTTTATAGCCATACTGGCGAACGTCAAATAATTTTATTTCAAGAACAGATAAAAATTCTTAATGCTCTTTCACGAGCCAAATCTTTAACTATTAATACTTTTATTCAGTCGGATGTTCCATGCGGCTTTGGCGTTCATTTTGATGAGTCCAATAATAGTTTCCGGATTTTTAGAGAATTAGCCATTCAGCCGGACTGTTTGGATGCGGATTTTCAGTATTCTGGGGCATCAGAAGATTTTCTTGTTCCAGAAGTATTTAACTTAAATCCCGTTATTACTTTTGATAGTTTGGTTGTGGATGATATTATTTTTTACCCTCCTGCTCCAAGTGTAGCTATTTTGCCGGGCTTTCAAGAGGAAGCGATAATTGGTTTAAAAATCATTGGCAGCACCCAGCCACCTGTTATAATTAAAGTTAATAAAGAAGGAATGATTACCACACAATAATATGTCAAAAGCCAACAACGGATACCTAATGATTGAATTAATGATTGCCGTTAGTATTGCGGTAATCGGGATTTTAAGTATTTTAGGTTTTCTTTCCCGGTCTTTGGGTATTAATCGGATAGTCAGCGACCAGTTCACGGCTAATTATCTGGCAATGGAAGGCATTGAAGTGGTGAAGAATATTATTGACGCTAATGTTATTGCTTGCCTTGATGGCATGGCCTCTTGGAATGATGGTTTTACAACCAACGACAGTTTTGAAATTAGCTACAACAGCGATGCTCTTCAGCTCGACCAAAATCGTCGGATTTTATTTGATTCCAGTACTGGCCGCTATAATTACACCAGCGGCAATCCCACTTCTTTTATTAGGACCATTAATATTAATCCAATAAGTTCAGAGGAAATTCAGGTAAATTCAATTGTTTCTTGGACAACCCGAGGCAGCGGTTCTCTTTCCGTGAATTTAGAAGACCATTTTTTTAACTGGCTATGCACAAATTAAAAGGTTTTACATTAATAGAGCTCTTAGTTGCCACCGGTCTTTTTGTAGTTGTAATATCTATTGTAAGCGCCAGTTTTATTCAGGCCCTTAGGGCCCAACGCTCAATTACCGCCTTAATGGAAGCTAATGATAATGTCAGTTTGGTTTTGGAACAAATAGCTCGGGAAATCAGAACCGGCTATAGATTTTGCACTAAAGATTATCCAATTCCTACGACTATAGCGGATAACCCTGACATCCCCGTGAATTATTGTAGCGGTTTAGGCGATGACGAATTAGTTTTTGTTAATGCCAACAACCAAGTTGTTTGGTATAAATTTGAAAACGAAGCGATTTGGAAGGGAACAGAAGACATTTTTTTAGGCAGGGATTATAAAAAAATCACCGCTGATAATGTTAAGATTAATTATTTTAATATTATTCTTTCAGGCAATGATTCTAAGGACGGCCTGCAACCGCGAATTACCATAAGCTTGTCAATTAGTCCTACCGGCCGTGACATAAAAGACGTGAAAACCAACATCCAAACCACTATCAGTGCCAGGCTGATTGATGACTAAAATATGCCAATGTTTTTTAATTAATAGTTAATAATTAATTTCTCCTATAAAGACTCCGTAATTTTTATTTTCGTTTTCAAAACTAACTAAATTAGTTTTGCCGTCCGGCGCGATAATGCCGGCAAAATCTTTCACTCCGGATGAGATAATCGGTATTTTTAGCCAAACCGCTTCAATTTTTCTTAAATTATTAGTCAGATACAAAAAATGATTTAATCCTAAATCAGCCCAGCGGTTGCTTGTGGGGTTGATAATGAGCTGTGCGCCCATTTTTTTATATTTTTTAAGGTCGTTTGGATAATGGATTTCTAAACAAATAAGAGAAGTAAATAAAATTGTTTCATTGTTAAATTGTTTTATTGTTAAGAGTTTTTTTTCTCCCCTTGAGTAAGGATTTTGAGGGTTAAAAACAACATAATTCTGAATTTCAGGGTCAGCTTTTCTAATCCAATCAAGAAAAAAAGGCCGCCAATTGCCAAATGGCCAGTATTCGCCCATAAAAGTCAGGCGATTTTTATTATATATATCAACAATTTTTCCTTCACCATTAAACAAAACCGTAGAATTATACTTTTTAATATTCGTAGATTTGGATTGCTGCAAAGTGTCAAAGGTAGCAGTTAAATTAATATTTAATTCTTTAGCTAATTCTTGATAAGCTTTTTTGTTGTTTACAAGATTATTAAAGGCGTCTTCAGGGAAAACAACAAGGTCGATTTTTTTATCAGTTAACTTATTTTTGACTTCATTAAAAGATTGCCAATCAAATTTATTTCCAACAGAGACAATAGCAACTTTAAGAGAGTTTTTGAGATTATTATAGTTTTCCGCATTTTTTTGGAGTTGATAATTAGAAATTTGCCAACCAATAAAGATTATAAGAATTATTATGAGAGAATTTAGGACATAAGATTTAGGATTTAGGCGTTGAATTTTAAAGATAAAAATAGCAACTAAAATATTCACTAGTGCCGCAAAAAAAGTAAGCAGTGTCAGGCCGCCAATTGTTGCCAGTCCTAAAAATGGCGATGAACCAAAAATATTGCCTGCAGTCATTATGTGGGCAGGTAAAAAAGAATAGTGAGCTTGTAGATGGTCAAAAAAAGTCCAAAGAAAAGGCAGTAGTATAACTAATGACCAATGACCAACGACCAACGGCCAAACTGAGATGCGCTTAAAGAAATAAATAACCACTGGCAAGCCAAGAAATATTCCGACCGAAGAAAGCCAAGTGATCGGTTCAAGAGTGAAATAAACCGTACCTAAGCCAAAAATAAGCCTAAAAACAAAAGCGCCAAAAATGAGCCGCCAAAAATGTTCTTCTTTGAGAAAAAAAACAAAGAGTGGAGCTAAAAAGAAAAAGCCCAAAAACCACAGCTTAATTGGCAAAAAAGCCAAAATCCCCAAAATCGCCGATAATACAGGAAAAAACAAGGACATTAATTGAATTTTATCAAATTGGCTTATTATTAACAAATTGGGTTGAATTTCTATGGATCACAGCGCATGAGGTTGACTTTTTCAAAAAAGGAGTGTATAATTTTAGTAGAATTTAGTTAATAAAACCTTAAAAAATAGCAGGGAATTAATCTTTGCTTATATGGAGGCATAAGATGAAAAAAATGGTAGCGCTGCTTATTCTTATGAGTGTTTTTATAATTATAATCGGAACAGTATCTATCATTATGGCTGCTGATGAGAAAAAATCAGAGTTAATCATAGGGATCTGGGAAAGCACGAAAATCATTGACGGAAAGTCAATGACGGTTATCTATGACTTCAGGCCTGACGGCATTCTGAATTTTATGGCGTTTTTTAGCGGAGTTGTTATTAGTGACCAGATGGCGCCTAAAATTATCTACTATGCGATAAAAGACGATTTTATCTTATTATCGCTTTCGTCGGTAGATAGCGCGGCTGTAATTTTAAAGATAGTTGAGATTAACAGAACGACTTTAAAAATTATAGACACACCGGTAAATAAAGAGAATTTTAACTTCATTGAAGATATTGCCGCTGGAGTTGATAGAAACGAGCAGGGCAACCAAGGCGATATAATCATTTTTCGCCGGAAATTTATTTAAAGGAGGCTGAAATGAAAAGGTTGTTTTTGATAGGAATTTTGGTTTTTGTGTTTGGGTTGATGGGGTGCGCCAGCACTAATCTGCCAGCTAAATTCAAGAAAGTTAACGATAACATTGTAATTCCTGTGGGCGCTGCTTTTTCGGTTGATGTAGAAGTTGATAATAATATTTCCATTCCCGAAAAAGAAATAAAGGAGTTTATTGGCTTTCTTGAACAGAGTATTGTTGAACATCGTTACACAGTTGCCTCAGGCGGTTATCTTCTAAAGATTAAAATTATTAAATGGGAAAACCGGGCGCCATCTGGAATTTTTTGGTATATAGCCCCTTATTTAACGGCTAATTTTTCAGCCGAAATAGAAGTAGTAAATAAATTAGGCCAGTTAATTGCTAATGGTAAAATTGATACCGAGTTCAGATCAAGCCCAAGCAAAACTCCATTATGGATAGCCGGATATAGATTGGTATTTAGCGGTGGTCAAGCAAAATCAATAGCTCGAGAAGCTTTTGCTGAACTGATTATACAAGGGCTGAACGATCTTTCTCCGGCTTCAGTATCTGCGGTTAATTGAGCTTATCTTT
>JAZGAA010000030.1:0-6519 GCA_036444215.1 Minisyncoccota bacterium | reverse complement strand
AACGGCTAAAATAATCAATTTAGCCGTTTTTTAGTATTAGAGATTATTAGAGATAATATTCGAGATTGATTAAGGATTTTTAATATCCTCCTCCCATCATTCCACCACCATGTCCATGCGGCGCTTGCGCGTCTTTTCCTTTTTCCTCCGGAATATCCGTGATAGCAACTCCAATAGTCAGATAATTACTGGCTACTGAGACCGCGTTGATAAAAGCTATTTTCACAACTTTAAGCGGGTCAATAATGCCATCCTCTTTAAGATTTACAATTTTATTCTTAGTGGCGTCAAAACCAATCCTAATATTACCTTCCTCCTTTTTCTCTTTAATTTCTTTAATAATTTCTGCTGGAGATTCGCCGCTATTATTAATAATAGCTTCCAGGGGCGTAGTAAGGGCTTTTTCCATAATTGATTCGGCTGCAAACGCCGCCGGATCTTTGTGTTTATCCAGCTTTTCTCTTTTTAAATAGATATTAAAGAGGGCAATTCCGCCGCCTGGCACAACGCCTTCCTCCATGGCTGCTTTAGTAGCTGCTACTGCGTCTTCTGTTCGTTGTTTTAATCCTTTTTGAGCTGATTCAGTTGGAGCGCCGATTTTAATAACTGCCACGCCGCCAGATAATTTTCCTAACCGTTCCTGCAGTTTCTCTTTGTCAAATTCAGAATCAGTTTTTTGGAGTTGGGCTTTAATTTGAGACACTCTTTCTTCTATTTTATCTTTTGAACCCTTGCCGCCGACAATAGTAGTGTTATCTTTGTTGCTGATTACCCGGTGGGCCTGGCCCAAAGCCGTAATATCAATACCTTCCAGCTTCTTTCCAACATCTTCGGAAATAAAATCAGCTCCGGTAACAACAGAAATATCTTCCAACATTTCCTTTTTGCGGTCGCCAAAACCCGGTGCCTTAACTGCTAAAACATTGAAAGTGCCGCGAAGTTTATTAACCACTAAAGTTGCCAAGGCCTCGCCTTCAACATCCTCGGCAATAATCATTAATTCTTTTTTGCCGGACTGAACTATCTTTTCTAAAAGAGGCAACAAGTCATTAATGGAAGAGATTTTTTTGTCAGTTATTAAAATATAAGGTTCTTCCAGAATTGTTTCCATTCGTTCGGCATTGGTCATCATATAAGGCGAAATATAACCGCGGTCAAACTGCAACCCTTCAACGATTTCATAAGAATTATCAATAGTATTGGAATCTTCCACTGTAATAACTCCTTCTTTGCCGACTTTATCCATAACTTGAGCGATTAATTTTCCGATTCTGGAATCTTTCGCCGAGAGCGTTGCCACTTCTTCAATTTTCTTATTATCATTAATTACTTCCCTTTGTTCTTCTAATCTTTTTATAACTACCTCACTTGCCATTCTTAATTCATCTGCCAATTGAATGACGTTTAAACCTTCTTTCTTGATGGCTTTTTCTCCTTCATTAATCATTTCATTAGCCAATACCACTGAAGTAGTGGTTCCGTCTCCGACATTGTCATTGGTTTTTTCTGCTGCCTGCTTGATAAATTCCGCGCCTAAATTCTCGTATTTGTCTTCTAATTCAATCTCTTTGGCAACCGTAACGCCGTCAAAAGTAGTTTGAGGAACTCCATACCCTTTTTCAATTACAGCTGCTCTACCGCGCGGACCCAAAGTCATCCGGACTGCGTCAGATAATTTATCAATGCCCTTTTTTAAGGCCTCCCGGGCTTCTATGTTAAATAATAGTTGTTTTGCCATAATTTTATTAAATTCCAAATAACAAATTCCAAATTACAAATAAATTCCAATGACCGAAATTTCAATGACCGAAACCCGTCGTGTTTAGAATTTTGAATTTGGTGCTTATTTGTTATTTGGTGCTTGGAATTTGGTGCTTCTCGCAATCATTCTATGATTGCGAGTATATCATCCTCGTCGCCTACGAGGTATTTCTTATCGTCAATTTCTATTTCGTCGGGACCGTATTTTTTAAATAAAACAATGTCGTTGACTTTAACCGACATTGGAATTCTATCGCCTTTTTCATTTATTTTCCCGGGCCCAACAGCAATAACCTTGCCCTTGATGGGTTTTTCTTTTTCAACTGTTTCAGGCAGGACAATGCCGGACTTAGTAGTTTTTTCTTCTTCAATTGGTTCTATAAAAAGATGATTTGAGAGTGGTTTAAGATTCATATACTCTCTCAATTTTACGGATTTAAAAAACAATGTCAAGTGATAACCAAATAAACAATAAAAAAAAACCAGTGCGAGCAGTAAATGCTGGCACTGGCTAAGTTGAGCTTTAATATGGTATCATCCTTTTTTTGTTTTCTTTGCGTATTGTTTTTATCTTCACCTTTTTGTCTGTATATAATTCTTTGGCTCCAATAAGAAAATTTTCTATCTCATCTTTAGTCGGCTCTCCATAAAATTCAATAGCTGATTTATCTTTATCAACAATGACGACAGCTATTTCTCCTGGATACATTACATTAAGCGCCTCTTTTTCGCTACCGAATCGCTGACCATGTTTCCTTTTATTTGCTTTGTTTTTTACTTTTAAAACCTCTGCCTCTCCGACCCCTAAACCAGAATCAACCATAAAGTTTCCTCCTTTAAATCTTGCTATATTTTTTATTATTTCCATTTAAAACAAACAGTATTTCGCGGGCAGTCGCTTTAATTCCGGTAATATCTCCCGAAAACATAGACATATCTCCTGAAACTTTAGAGCCGTCGCCGCCCCATAAAGCAGAAATGTCGCCACTCATATTTTTAACATTTAAACCTTTTTCAAGATTAGAGCCGTATCCAACAACTCTTTTATGAATTCTTTTTAAATGAGTCCAGTTGCCTGTTTTTCTTCTAAGCGACATCTGTTTTTCAATCTTTTTCTTCATTTCTTTAGATACCATACCATTCCCTCTTTGCTGTTTAAATTGTTTCTATTTCTATCCTTATTTGATTGTTTGAGTGCTGTAAATAGTATACCAGTAGTTATAGTCGATTGTCAAGGCCTAGTGGCTATTCCGTTTCCTCCTTTGGTTTTTCCAAAGACATTGGCTCAACTTCTATTGCTTCACCGCTAATCTTCAAAACGTCTTTGTCAATTTTACCCAGTTCTTTATAAGCGTTGTTGTACATATTTACGGTTGTGCCTAAATGAGTGCCTAATTTTTTCATATAAGTTTCATAACTGGAAAGATGGCGACCCAAATCCTCTACTCTCTTACGGATTTCTTTGGCTGACTCTTCAATTTGTAGGGCTTTTAATCCCTGGAGTACGGTTTGAAGATAAGCCAAAAAAGTGGTTGGCGAGACAATCATTACTTTTTTCTCGCCGGCAGCGTATTGTATTAAGTCGCGAGTATTGGATTTTACAGCGCCGATTTTGTTAATTAATAAGTCATAATAAACCGCTTCAGCCGGAATAAACATAAAGGCGAATTCCATTGTTTCTTCTTCGGGTTTTATGTATTTGGCGGTTTCGTCAATACGATTTTTTAAGTCCTCGCGAAAAGCGATTTCCAAGCGGCTTCGTTCTGTGTCGTCTTTTGCTTCTAAAATCCGGTTATAATTTTCCAAACTGAATTTTGAATCAATTGGAATAATTTTGTCTTTGACAAAAATTACCGCGTCAACAATGGTATTGTCTTTAAATTCATACTGCATTTGAAAAGTGCCGGGCGGCATAACGTTTTTCAGCACGGTTTCCAGATAATACTCTCCCAACACTCCTCTTTGTTTAGGATTTTTTAAAATATCCTGAAGATTCTGGAGCTGGTCAGCGAAATTCACTACCTGCTTATTGGTTTCATCCAATTTAACCAGCCGTTCAGTAACATCACGAATAATTTTAGCGCTTTCGCCAAATTGCTCCCTGATGGCTTTTGTTGACTCTCCTATTTTTACATCAAGCGTTCCCCTGATTTCTTTTAATTGTTCTTGAAGCATCAAAAGCGATTGGTCATCGGTTTTTGAAGCCGATAAACGATTTCTTAGAAACCAAAAAATCAACGCCAATCCGCCCAATAAAACTAATAAAATAATAATGAGAAAAATTATTTCCATTGTCATAAATAAATTATACTACAAAGCTTGACAAAATAAAGTATCCGATTCGAGATTGATTAGAGATTACTCATACCCCAATGCTTCTACGGGATTCATCCTGGCTGCCTTGCGAGCCGGATAAACACCAAAGAGAATGCCAAAAACTATAGAAAAGATTATGGCAGTAATAAATGCCGCAACAGGTATGCTAAAATGCCAATCAAGACCATAAAAACCAGCGCCTATTGATATTAAATAAGAAATTACAGCGCCAAATATAATACCCACCACTCCTCCGGCCAATGTAATCAGAGACGATTCAATTAAAAACTGCCACATAATATCTGAATAAGTGGCGCCAACCGCTTTTCTGAGTCCGATTTCAGGTGTTCGCTCATTCACTATTACGTACATAACATTGAGTATTCCCACACCGCCAACCACCAATGATATCGCTACTATAGCAAGAAGAAGCAAGGTTAAATAAGTGCTGACATTTCCCATTATTTCCATCATTTCAGCCATTGTTACCACCCGAAAATCATCCCTACCAGTGTCAGTCCAATCTCTTCTAATTTCTTCCGGTTGAGGTATATTATGATTTTCTCTTAATAAAAATCTGATTTCTTCAGCTGTTCTGTCAGATAAAGAAATATCGCGCACCTTATGCATCATATAATGAACGTAATCTATGCCCATAACTTTTTTCTGCATGGTTCTTACGGGTATATAAACAAAATCATCAAAATCCATTCCCATAACCGCTCCCAGTTCTTCCATTATTCCGATTACTCGAAATCTTGTTTTGCGTATTTTAATTGATTTACCAATGGCATCACTCTCGCCAAATAATTTTTCTTTAATTCCAGAGCCCAAAATTGCAATTTGTGAAAGCGCTTTATCCTCTACTTCTAAAAAAAATCGTCCTTTTTCAATTTCAGCCCTGTCAATATCTACGTAACTGGCAGTAGTAGCTATGACAACGGTTCTATATATTTCTTCGTTATAAACTATAGGTTCCTGAGTCATAACAGCCGCATAACTATTTTCTATGTTGGGCAATTTATTGACGTCTTCCATGTCGTCAAGAGAAAGAGTGGTAATTTGAATACCCATAAGAAGATTAATTCCGCTTTGCTGTTCACTGGCAAATCCCTTTTTACTGCTTGGCACTTTTATTTCTGTTTCAATTATATCGCTGCCAAATGATTCAATCTGACTTGAGATGAGATTATCAAGTCCTGCGCCAGCCGAGAAAACTATAATTACCGCGGCAATCCCTATCATTACGCCCAAAACAGCCAGACCAGTCCTGACTTTATGAGCGCGTAATGCCTGAAAAGCTATTTTGAATGCTGATAAAAATATTTTATTCATACCTTAGGGCATCAATCGGGTTTAATTTGCTCGCTTTGATGGCTGGATAGAGTCCGAAAATCAAACCAATAGCCGTAGAAACGAAAATAGCAATTAAAATTGAAAAAGGAGAAATAACAAAAGCCCAATCATAATCCATAAGGTGCGCCCCGACAGCAATCAAAAAAGAAACAAATACTCCCAGTAGAATGCCGATAATACCGCCAAGTAAAGTAATGGTGATTGCCTCTATTAAAAACTGATTTAGAATATTGTGATTGTTGGCGCCAATAGCTTTTCGTAAACCGATTTCTCGCGTGCGTTCGGTTACGGATATAAGCATAATGTTCATAATTCCAATACCGCCAACAATTAAAGACAAGGCAGCCATAGCCGCTAAGAAATATTTTAAAGCATTAGTAACGTCAGTTATTATATCCAGCGCCTGAACAGAGCTTCTAACGGTAAAGTCATCGCTTTTGCCGCTGATGTCAGTTATGTCGTGGCGCTCTCGCAATGTGGCCTTTACATCCATTATTGCCCTTTCAATGTTGTCTTTATGGTCAATTTTAGCGCGAATTAATCCTATGTGGTTTACTCCAATTAATTTCTGCGCGGTTTTTATTGGCAGAAAAACCTGGTCATCATAATCCTGCATAGCAACAACTCCCCGTTCTTCCATAACTCCAATTACTTCAAAACTTTGATTTTTTATTTTAATTCGTTGTCTAACAGCTTCGGATTCTCCAAAAAGTTCTTCTTTTACCGCGCTGCCCAATACCGCTACTCTGACGAAGTTTTTTTCCTCTTCTTTGGTGAAAAAACGTCCTTTCTCAACCTTGCCCCCTTCCACTTCAAGATAACCAACGGTTGCTCCGCTTAAATTAGTATCATAAGAATTAGAACTCCAAACAACGGTTCCAACGCCCTTGCTGTAAGCAACAACGTCAATAATATTGGGAACGTTTCTTTTTTCACGCAAAGCCATTGCGTCTTCATAAGTTAAAGTTGTTACGGAAAATCCCATAAAAGCGCTAAGAGGATTTTCTTCCTCTGAGTGTCCTGGTAATACGCCAATTAAATTAGTTCCCAAGCTTTTAATTTGCGCCAATATTAAGCTTTGAGCGC
>JAZGAA010000029.1:0-3501 GCA_036444215.1 Minisyncoccota bacterium | reverse complement strand
GATCTTGCCGGTGTTACAGTTGCAGTTTCTTTAGCATCCGGATAATAAGACTCTTCAACTTCGATAACTTTCGGCTCAATGGTATTTTGTCCCCTGTTTGCTTTTTCATTGGCAGATGTTTTGGATTTCACCGATTCAGCAGATGTATTTTTTTCAGAGTTAGGTTCAGCAACCACCTCAACCGCTGATAGGTAATACACAGTATCAGAAGAAACAAAAGATTCCTCTGCTTCATGAACGTCAGCTTTTGCTTCAGCTGCTGGTTTTTTTCTGAGATTCGGGCGTTTTTGATTTTCTGCTGTAATTATTTGAATGGGACTTGCATCACCTATTGCTGTGCTATCACTTTCAGCAGTGTCTTCTTCACAAAACTCGCAGGGGGCCTGTTGATCGGACTGATTCGATTCGGTTTGAAGTTCACGATGGGCCTGTTTTTCGATACTTTCTAATCTTTTTAACTTCTTAGGAACTGCAATTTCTGGGCTCTTCGCTAATACGGCACGGCTGTACCCAGTACTCGTTTCAGTTTCATCAAGTGGTGCTTTATTTTTATCAGGGTTTAAAAAAGCTTTTTTATCACTGAGCGGAAATTGTTCATCTTTGATTTCCTGGTCTTTTGATTTTTGCGCCGAAGTATCAACTTTACTTAAAGATTGCGGTTCTTTATCTTTAATTTTTCGCTTGATAACCACCGGCGTTTTCCTTTCGGATTTTTTCCTGGTACGCTCTGAATTAGAATCTTTGGCAAGATACTGGTCGGGTTTTTCTTTGCCGAGCTTATCAAGCAGTCTGGCTGTAACGCCTGAGATTGTCATAAGAGACACCCATCGCATTGTAAGCCTTTTCGAACAAGGGATCGAGCTGAACGGCCTTTTTTAATTCTTCTATGGCCAGTTTGTGTTTCTTTCTTCTTGGAAATATAGGGCCATTTTGTATTGGGATTGTGCCTGACCGTCAATGACTTTCACAGAGGACCTAAATTTGTTTAAATCTTTTTCCGAAAGCGTAATGCTTTGTTCTGCCTGACTCACAAAATATGGATAGCCGCCGTCGTTTATTTTTCGGTAACAGCCTAAAATTATAACTATTAGAATTAATGCTGATGCGACGGCAGGAATCCATATTTTAGTCTTAGGCTTTCTTTTCAAGGAATTTGTGCTCATTATTTCAACCCTTGGCTTGGCATAAGATGCCTGTTTATCTTCCACATTTGGATCTGAATCAATTGAAGTTTCTCAAGTTTTGATATTTTCATAAAAGGAGTTTTTAGCCTATAAATCGGAAGTTAAGGTTTCTGGCAATCTACCACTTATGGTATGTGGGTCATTATTTTTAAATTTGTTTAAAGATTCGGTGACGATGCTATCAATGCGGTGTTTGTGAGGAAATTTTATAATCTTATCACCTGATTCTGGATGAGTTTTGATATTGAGATCTCGAATTTTATTTAATATGGACTTATAGCTGATATTTAAAATCCTTGATGCCAGGCTTTTGTTCCAATTAGATTTCATCAGAACATATGAGATCACTTCTTTTTCAATTCTAGCCATTACTTTTGTCTTTATACCTTTAAGGGACAAAGAAGACAGCTGCGGCTCTTTTTCGTCTTCATCGCTTGGCCAATCTATTAGATTTTGTGGTCTATCTCTAAGAGTTTGGGTATTTTTTGTATTGATTAACCTATCAATAGTTTCTTCTTTTTCACCCAGTATGAAAATTCGTTTCAGCACATTTTGAAGTTCCCTAACATTTCCGGGCCACCGATAGGCTGTTAGCTTATCTACAGTACTTTTGCTAAGGGCTCGCAACTGCTTTCCTTTGAATTGAGACGCATATATTTCATGATAATGATTTATCAAGGGGGAGATGTCTTCAGGCCGTTTGCGAAGCGGTTCGATATATATTTCCATCGTATTTAACCTGTGGTACAGATCTGCTCTAAATTTACCGTTTTCGATATTGTCTTCCAGATTGTGGTTAGTGGCGGCAATCACCCAGGCATCGGTAACAACGGATTTTTCACATCCCAGTGGGGTGAAGTCGCCATCCTGAAGCGCATGCAATAACTTGGATTGAAGCGCCAGGGGCATGTCGCCGATTTCATCTAAAAACAAAACCCCACCATCGGCCTGTTCAAATTTACCGCGCATTTTCTGCTGAGCTCCTGTAAAAGCACCCTTTGCGTAACCAAACATTTCACTTTCAACCAGCGTATCGGGCAAAGCCGCACAGTTGACCTTTATAAAAGGTTTTCCGACCCGCTTGGACTTCTGATAAAGGCCTCTAACAACAACTTCCTTGCCAACACCGGTTTCACCAGACACCACGATATTTAAATCAGTTTCGGCTACTTGATTAATCAACTTTTTTATCTGCATAATATTTTGGCTTATACCAATCAGTTCTATTTCCATTTTTACACCTATTTTTTTTTCGTTGCGGGGCTATAAATTTCTTAAGGTAATAAGCTAAAATTTTTTATCGGCATTTTTAGCAGAAACATTAAAAAAAATATGGATTAAATGAACCTATCCGAGAGGAAAAATTGAATTGGAGGGTGTAGTAATCGTGAGAGGTTATAAATCTTATCACAATAAAAGAATAGCGCAATATAAAAATTATAAATAACTAAATTAAAATTGAATAAGGTCTTTATGTATTTTTTATTCAGAAAGATCCATTGGATGAATAATACGCCAAGAAGAACGACAGAAAAGCGACAGCTATGACAAGGAGTTTTAGCACTTTAAGGTTTTGATTTAATACCTATTTGTTGACTCAAAGATTATTTGATTCATTTTATGCGATTTCTGCAAGAGTGAAATATGGAATGCCTACAAAACAGTCTAAGTTATTCCGGAAAAATGGTAATTTTCTCAGATATGGTGTAAATACCACAAATTTAATTACACGCATAGAATTGCAGAAGCAAAAATATACAATTTGATGATAGAAGTTCAAAACAAAATACGCGGTAAGAAAAAAGGCAGAACCAAAATTATGGCTTACCTTGAATCCAAGGACTTCGCTAAATACCGTTATTTTCGCGAGCGCCGTTGTCCGAATTAAGAATGAACAGACTAAAAGAAAAGATGCACGGCCATTCGAGGAGCCTATTTAATGTCACCTCAGACCTCCTTTTTTTAAAGATAAACCTTGGGAGCCTCTGCTTATTAGAAAATACTTAAAGTAATTCCGATAATTGGTTTTTCAGTTGCCAACGACCATATATTGCCCCAAGCGACAAGAGCTTATGAAGATTTTTAGAGCTGCAAAATTTCATTTGCAGCTTTCAAACTGAATTTTTGTGTGCTAAATACGAGAAAAAAAGAAATAAACAAAATCGTTGAGGATAACTTTAGAAGTGAAAAAGATTTAATTTTGGAGAAAGACAACAATTGAAGCAACACAAAACGCAATAAATCGCCTGAAAGCTAAAATTGGATTTACAACCAGATACGGTGAGAGATTGAAAGATGGCAACAAGGTCTATTCGGT
>JAZGAA010000028.1:0-6198 GCA_036444215.1 Minisyncoccota bacterium | reverse complement strand
ACTTTTTAAAATCTTTAATACTTGCGTTGGTTTTGATGCGCGATGATTAATGTTTAATATCTCTTTTGCCAAAACAAGAGCTGTTTCTTCTCCTATATGTAAAATTCCCAAACTATAAATAAATCTTGATAAATCCACTATTTTCCGGGATCTTATTTCAGAAATTATATTCTGTGCTGATTTTTCACCAAACCGTTCAAGAACAGCTATATCCCCTTCTTCAATAGAAAAAATATCAGCTGCATCACTAATCAACCCTTCATCTAAAAATCTATCAACAATTTTCCCCCCTAAACCGCGAATATCAAAAGCTGAACGGGAAACAAAATGACGCAAAGATTCCCTATTCCGAGCGCCGCAATCTTTATTGGAACACCGATAAATCGCCCCCTCCACCACTACTTTAGATTCATCAATTGGACAACGCGTTGGTATTTTAAATTCCTTTTCTTTTCCGCTTCTAAGGTCTTTTAAAACTTTATTAATTTGAGGAATTACATCTCCGGCTCTTGAAACTACGACTGTATCGCCTATTTTCACGCCCAATCTCTTAATTTGGTCAAAATTATGCAAAGTAGCATGTGAAATTCTTATGCCGCCCAACTCTATTGGTTTTAAAATAGCTACAGGCGTAAGGGTTCCAGTTCTACCAACTTGAATCTTAATATCTTCAATAATTGTCGTTGCTTCTTTGGGTGAAAATTTATAAGCAATAGATGCTCGCGGCGCCTTACCAATTACTCCGGCCGCCTCAAAAATTTTATTGTCATTAATAATCACTACAATGCCGTCAATTTCATAAGGCAACTGAGCACGATGTTTTTCCCAATAATTGCGGAATTCAAAAACTTCTTCTAATGATTTAGCCGAACGATTATGGGAATTAGTTTTAAAGCCAAAGGATTTAAGAATTTGATGCTCTTCCTGGTGGGTTTGGAGCTTGCCCGCCGAAGCTTTAGCGAAGGCGGGTCCTAAATCCGTTGCTGTCCCGTATTGAAATGAGTCCAGTTTGCGGCTGGCGGTAATCTTGGGGTCAAGCTGACGAATCGAACCAGCGGCAATATTACGCGGATTAGCATAGGGTTTTCCACCTTTTTTAATTTGCTCTTTGTTAATCCTATCAAATTCTTTTTTAGTCAAGAACACTTCTCCACGTACGATTAACTTCTTTGGAATTTGGAATTTGGAATTTGGAATTTGGATATTTAGCGGTATCGCTCCAATGGTTTTTAAATTTTGTGTTACATCTTCGCCAGTAATTCCATCGCCGCGAGTAGAACCTTGGACTAAAATGCCATTTTCATAAACGAGTTCAATGGCTAAGCCGTCGATTTTAAGTTCACAATAGAACAGGTTTTGGGTTTTAGGTTTTAGGTTTTGGGTTATTCTGTAACTAAGGTAATTCTCAACTCTTTCAATCCATGCTTTCATATCCTGTTCGGAAAAAGCGTCATTAAAAGAAAGCATCGGCTTTTCGTGCCGAACTTTTTTGAATTGCTTTAATGGTTGACCCCCGATTCTCTGGGTCGGCGAATCTGGAGTAATAAACTCCGGAAATTTTTGTTCTAAGTCAAAAAGTTCTTTTTTTAATGAATCTAAAGCCGCGTCAGAAATCTCCTGACGGTCCAAAATATGGTATAAATAGCGGTGATGATTTATTGTCTTTTTAAGATGTTCTATCCGTTCTTTGGCGGTTTTTTTATCCATCTTGTTAAATTCATTATTAGATGAGTGTCTAAAGCGGAGTTGAAGTTGCTCCTTGAAACATCATTTGGAAAGCCCGGGCTGTGTTGCCGGCTTTTCCAATAGATTTAATTGATTCCGGCGTACTACTGGCATCAAAAATAATGGTAGTAGAAGCAGTAGAATCATTAGTCATTTGTGGTCCTGAATAAGGAGGATTATAAGGAGCCGGACAATCCGAATCGCAGATTTCAGTTGAATAACATTTAAAACATTTATAAAGCTCCCATTCAATGCCGCTGTCAGCAGCAAGAATTGCTTTTGTGGAATTAACAATATCTGTTGACTGCCTTATTTTATGAAGCATTAAAAAACCAATCAGTGCCGAAACAGTTAGCATTGTCCCGCTTAAAACCACAATTGTTAAAAGCATTACTTGCCCTTTCATTATTATAATTATAAGACGAAATTATATATTTACCAATAGCCGCGTTTTTTAGCTTCTTCAAGTAATTTTCCTGGTATGGAAACAGACTCCTAATTCTCTGTCTTATTACTTTTAAGAACTGCTGAAGACCACTTAGATAATTTTTCTTTTAAACTATTAAATACATCAGGCCTTTGAGAGATAAGATTATTTAATTCATCCGGGTCTTCTGCCACATTATATAATTCCCATGTTAATTGCGGCGATTCTTCAAAAATCACCTCGCGGAGCAATTTCCATTCTTTATCCCTAACCATCTCATTGGCGCTTAGAAGATTAAAATACTCAAAATCAACCTGTCCAAATTTAGCCCCGGCATAGACATAATCATTAACTTCTTTACCTTCATAAATAAGAGGGATTAAAGATTTCCCCTGTGACTGGACAGGCGAAGGAATGTCCAGAAAATCTAAAATAGTGGGCATAACATCTATCAATTGCGCCAAACCGTTAATTCTTTTAGCTTCTTTTATTTTAGGATGTTTAATAATTAAAGGCACGTGGAGAACTTCGTCATAGAGAGTGCCACGATTAGTGCCGGCCCTGCCAAACCTGCCGTGTTTCCCAAACATTTCTCCGTGTTCCGATAAAATAATAATAATTGTTTTATCCATCAAGCCAAGTTTTTCTAATTCTTTTAAAAACTCGTTTACGGAATTGTCCGCCATAGCAATCTCGCCATCATATTGAGAAATTAAATAATCTATATCATCTTGCGATAGGTCAATCGGATTAAGGTCGCGTTGCTGAAAATAATAAGCTGTATATTCTTCTTTTGGAGATGATTTAAATCCTCTGATGCAAAAATTTCGTTTTATACTAAATTTAAATTCATCTTCAAAAAATAAGGAACTATAAGGATCCGGAGGATTAAAAGGACAGTGAGCGTCAAACCCCTGGAGAAAAAGAAAGAATTTATTCGGAGAGTTATCTTTAAGCCATTTAAGAGCGAGAGGTAATCTATTATTAAGTTTGACAAAGTAGTCACTGTCTATATATTCCTCAAAGCCCCTTTCTAATCCATGCATTGCATTATAATCTCCGCCACCGGTGAAGGCAACTGTATTATATCCGGAATTCTTCAACTCTTCCGCTAATGTAGTTATATCAACGTTAAGTATCTTGTCTTTTCCGCGATCCATTACGCCGTGAGTAAATGGATATTGAGAAGTAAAAATAGAAGCGGCAACCGGGAGTGTCCAAGAAGCAGGTGAAAAGGCATTTTCAAAAAAGATGTTGTCTTTGGCGAATTTATCAATATTGGGAGTAGTATCCCTAAAATAGCCGTAACTTCCCATATGTTCGGCTGACACATTGGTGATAGCAATCATTACCACGTTGCAGTCCGGACAAGAATAATCAGAAGATTCTTTAAATCTATTCTGATAAGCATAAAAAAAGAGTAATCCAAAAATAAGCGAAAGTAATATAAGTATTAAGATAAATCTCTTAGACAAGGGTTTTATTATCATTCCAAAATCTCAGAAAGAACACTGCCCTGAACATAATTAGGAATTTCAACGTCAAGAAGATTAAGAATAGTCGGCATTTGGTCAATATGGCTAATCGGCTCTTTTAATTGAACTCCCGCTTTTACTCCCGGACCGACAATTATAAACGGTGTCCACATTCCTTTGGTTGTTTTGGCGTTAACCGCTTGTTTATAACCGGAACCAAGAGGAATCGTAAAAATTTCCATATCTTTAGTTACTTCTTCCCACCATTGATAGCCCGGAGTAGTTTCCAAAACAAGGTCGCCTACTCTATCGGTTGGCAATTCAAAATATTTTGGCGCATTTTCCCATTTTATTGCTTGAACCAACGGTTTTATTCCATTATCATCTTCAAGTTCGGAAATTGCCTTAGCCACCTCGTCTCTTAATACTTCGTATTCAGGACCGGAGCCGCGAGTCCAGTCGCCGGCTAATCCATTGGGATTGATATAAACACTAACCATTTTCAGAAAAACAACTTTTGTCTTTTCCCAGTTAATAGCCGGTTCGCCGGTTTCCTCATTAATAGTAAATTTCAGCCAGCCCTTTTTGGCAAACAGATTATTTAATCTTACTTGTTTGTATAAAGGAATAACTCCATGGTCTGAAGAAAACACAATTAAAGTTTCCTTATCAGCGTTTTTCATTGCTTCGCCGATAATAGCGTCAAGTCCCTGATACATTACCAGAATATCATCCCAGGCATCTTTGGCTCTTTTTTCGTCATAATCCGGTCTGTTCTTATCAACATTTCTATGCCACCATCTGGCTTCAAGCATTTGATTGGGAGTATAGACGTCCTGAATAAAAACATCAGGGCTGTATTTTTTCATAATAAATCCAGCCGCCTTTTTATGCCAAGCCAAACTGTCTTTAACCTCCTCAAAAAACGTATCTTTGTCTTCATCTTCGTAAATAAGCTGAGCCGGCCAGTTATCAACAAAATCAACCATTGGGCCGATGTTTTCCGTTATTTCAGCAGCCACTTCCGACGGTTCGGTTATAAACTTGTTGATGTTGTTGAAGAAAAACCGAATTCTAAAATTCCCGGAATCCCAGAGTTTAATTACTTTTATTTTCACGTTGGAATCAAATTCTTGTTCTTTCCATTTTAAAACCACGTCTTTCCAATCACTCCAAACACCCGGCCCCAAAGTAACTAATTCGCTTTCTTTATCTAAAGAAAATCTTACGGAATCGTAATTTTGGGTATTGTCATCAGTTGAGTCAAAAATGTAAGCGTAAATCAATAAGCCGTAATTTTCCATTTTTATTTCATACGCCTGACTGAATGACTCAGGCGCGTCCTGCCAGCCAAAAGCCGATGATTTATCAATAAACTGAGTTAATTTTTGCCCAAGATAAAATAGACGGAAGGCCTTGCCGGCTTCTTTTCTCTCGGCAAGTTTTTCTTTGGGTTCAAAAACAATTGCCGGTGTGTCAGCTCCCCAGCCGCCCCAACGACCTCTGATAGTAATCCCCTGCTTTAATTCCGGCGGAGTGGAGCCGGGAATTGAAAGTAAAGCAACTTTTTTGCCGATATTCTCTAAAATCGTCCAAATAGGGTCTACTTTTTTAGCGGTTGAAGCAAAACCCTTGACTGACGGTTTGGCTAAAGGCGCTCCTTCAGTATGCATTGGGCCGTCAGCCACGCCGTGAACTATTGGATGAGCGCCGGTAAATAATGAAGCAAAATTGGTCGGGGTATGCGAAGGAAAATCAGGAATAGAATAACCGTAGGCGCCTTGCTCCATTAATTTTTTAATATTGGGCAGTTTCCCCTCTTCGGCCCATTTATAAATGGTAAAAATATCCGGCTCGGCTCGAACCCCGTCGGGAATAAACCAATAAAGTTTTGTAGCCTTAGCCGGCGCCTGCTCATAAAAATAAAAAAATCCCAAAATAGCGACCACAACGATAACTGTTAAAATAATTATTCGTTTCATTTTTATTATAGGCAGTTAAATGAATTAATAATTTTTTCTATTGAGTTAAAATTTGACCTTATATTATTTGGTATAAAATATTCTATTTTATAAATTCGCTGTGTATTAGAGCAATAAAAAAATCCAAGGACTGCTTTGTATTTTATCAAATCTTCCGAACAAACTCCGTAGCCAAATCTTGCTCCCGCGTAAAGCAAATAATATTTGCCAAAATCGCTGTTATTGAGAATCGGCTTAAATTTTTCAGGACAAGCCGCTTCTTTAGTTAGGAATTCAGGATAAGGGGGAAGTTTTGGCTCAAACAGTCCTTCCAGTATAATTGTTTGCTGGTTTACATATTCGTCCGCCTTTTCTTGACTGAGAGCAGAAATAATTTTTAATTTAATTTTTTCTTTTTCTTTTTCGGCAAAAATATTTTGGATGTTATCTTTTATATTATTCTCTTTAATTATAAAACCGTCAACCTCGCTGATGTGAATATCTAATTTGCCAATTTGATAACTTAAATCTGTTTTATTATTTTGCTGATAAATAAAAAATGCCGATCCTAAAACGATAATAATAAAAATGGAAAATGAAATTTTAAAAC
>JAZGAA010000027.1:0-3183 GCA_036444215.1 Minisyncoccota bacterium | reverse complement strand
CAGGTGAGATTCTGTAAAAATATTCTGCGTATGGCTGGGTTATTATAAAATAACTTACTCCCATCATACGCAACAAAAAGCTGGTAGGGAACTTATTACAACACACCCTACCAGCTATATTTTTATTTAATACTGTCGCACATTATTGCTTTTGCGACAAAATAAGTCTGCTACCACTTACGACACCAACGATTGTATTAAATCCGCTAAAAACTTTAAAACATCAACAAAAAGCACGCCAATAGCTTTTAATAAAGCAACAACATTAGGAGCAATAGCGGTGTCAATCCAATTACTGGCAGCATCCACAAATAATTTAAATCTAAAAAAAAATTCTTGGCTGTCCATATTTATATGTATTATTTTACAAAATTAATACAAAAAAGCAAGGGCACTTTTAATCTGACAGTTTCTTGATTGCCAACTTAATTCTTTTAAGCGTTTCTTCTTTGCCTAAAATTTCCATAATTTCAAACGGTCCGGGTGATGCTTGTTTGCCGGAAAGAGCCACCCGAAGCGGCCAAAGTAATTCTCCTTTGCCCCAAACCTCGGTTAGTGGCATAATTTTATTTTCCAATTCTGTTTTGGAAAAATCTTCTTCCGGTATTTCTTTTAGCGTACCAATTAAAAGTTCTAAATTAGTGATTATTTTTTCCGTTGCTATCCCCTGCCAACTTAAAAGTTGAACATCATAATCAGGAAGCTTAAAAAAGAAATCAGCCAATTCCCTAAAATCAATAAGTTTTTTCATTCGTTCTTTTTCCACGGCGACTATTTTTAGAAGCAACTTCTTATTTTCATTCCATTCCGACGGAATTAATTCTTTAAGAGCTTTTACCAAATCAGCCGGTTCTGATTTGTTAATGTATTGGCCGTTCAACCATTCTAATTTTTCAATATTGAAAACAGCTCCGGCTTTCTGAACCCGTCTTAAACTAAATTCCTTGACCAACTCTTCACGGCTGAATATTTCCCGGTCATCTTCCGGATGCCAGCCCAAAAACGCCAAAAAATTAACCAGGGCATCGGCTAAATAGCCTTCATCTTTATAATCAGATAAAGAGTTTTCGATATATCGTTTTGATAATTTACTTCTGTCCGGAGCAAGAATTAACGGCAAATGGGCGTATTTCGGTTCCTCAAAACCGAACGCTCTTTGAATTAAAATCTGTTTTGGGGTATTTGAAAGATGGTCTTCACCGCGAATTATATGGCTGATTTTCATTTCAGAATCATCAATTACCACGGCAAAATTAAAAAGCGGCGTTCTTAAATCTTTAGCAATAACAAAATCACCGATTAAAGCGGAATTAAATTTAACTTTTCCTCTGATAATGTCGTTAAATTCAATTTCGGTCTCCGGCATCTTAAAACGGATAACACTCCCTTTTGTTGCTTCCTCTTTTGGTAAATTGCGGCATTTACCGCTGTATTTTGGCGGTAATCCCTGAGCCAGCATTGCCTGCCGGTCGCTTTCCAGTTCTTCTTTGGTGCAAAAACAATAATAGGCCTTGTTTTCTTCAAGTAATTTTTTAAGATATTTTTCATAAATATCCCCTCTTTCGCTTTGACGATAAGGACCATATTCGCCGCCGCAGTCCGGACCTTCATCCCAATCCAAACCCAGCCATTTCAAACCTTTAACAATATCCCGTTCGTATTTTGCCTCTGAACGTTCAATATCAGTGTTTTCAATGCGCAAAATAAATTTCCCTTCGCGACTTTTAGCGAAAAGCCAGTTAAAAAGCGCTGTTCTGGCGGTTCCCAGATGAAGCGGCCCTGTTGGCGAAGGCGCCAACCGAACTCGAACTTCTTTTTTAGGACTGTCAGTCATTTAAATATTATAACACATTTATAAACTCCCTAATCTAACTATTTCTTCTGCAATTACCTTAGCCGCATCTGGCTTGGCAAATTTAAGAGCTGCTTCAGACATTGATTTTAATCTTTCCGGCTCGCTAAAAATCTTTTTAAGTTGATTAAGGAAAATACTTGGCTTTAAATTATCTTCTTCAATCACTATTGCCGCTCCTGTTTTAGCGTACTCATAAGCATTGGCTGTCTGATGATTGCCTGCTGCTTCAAATAAGGGAACAAGAAAAGCCGGCTTACCAAAAGCCGCCAGTTCAAAAATAGTTCCGCTGCCAGCCCTAGCAACCACCAAGTCAGCGGCTGATAAAGCATCTTTTAAATCTTTATCTAAATAAGCAATTAATTTATAACGTGCTTTTTCTTCATCGCTGAAATCTTTAGTAATAAGAGTCAATTCATTTTTAACTCCATGATAATTATTGTGTCCTGTTTGATGAAAAATCTGCCAATCCTTAATTAATTCCTCAACAACATCCATAAAAAAATCATTAATCCGGGCTGCTCCTTGGGAACCGCCAACAACCAAAATCAATGGTATTTGAGGATTAAAACCTAAAATTCTTTTAGCTGTTTCTTTTTCGGTTGTTTCTTTTAAAAGAGAAGGTCGAACGGGATTGCCAATCAAAGCAATCTGACCTCTAAGAATTTCAGCTGTCGAAGCAAAGGAGATGCCGACTCTTTTAGCATAACGGGAAGAAATTCGGTTGGTAAGACCGGGAATGCTGTCGGACTCATGAATAATAATCGGAATCCGGTAGAACCTACAAGCTAAAACTATTGCCAAGGCACCTGGTCCGCCTTTTGAAAATAAAACATCAGGCATAAACCAAAAAACCTTCCAAAATGCCTGAAACAAACTCAAAATAAATTTTGGGATATCCAAAAAGTTCCTGACATCAAAATAGCGCCGTAATTTACTGGAAAGAATTTTTGATGTTTTTATCCCATTAACTTCTAATAAATTTTGATATACTCCTGGAGCGCCAAAATAACGCAAATCTAAATCGGGCTGCTTTTGCTTAAGTTCTTCTACAATCGCTAAAATCGGATAAATATGTCCTCCGGTACCGCCACCGGTGAATAGAATACGCATTACAAAAAACTCAAAAACTTAAAAACTAAAAGCTTTAAGTATTTTAGTAATTCAGTTTTTAAGTATACTTAGATATATTAACAATAACCCCGCTCATCGTCAAAAAAATCGCCAAAGCAGTACCGCCATAACTTATAAACGGCAGAGGCACGCCGGTTAAAGGAATTAAACCGGAAATTGACGCTATATGGACAAAAACCTGAATAGCAAGAATTGAC
>JAZGAA010000026.1:0-23261 GCA_036444215.1 Minisyncoccota bacterium | reverse complement strand
ACCGCTTCTGAATTAATTCCTATTCCTAAAATTTCGGCTGAGCGCCTAATAATAATCTCTATATCCTTAACTTCATAATAATCGAGACGGAAAGCGGCCCCAAAACGAGAACGTAAAGGAGATGATAAAAGATTCGGCCGGGTAGTAGCGGCAATTAAAGTAAAAGGAGGTAAATCCAAGCAAATTGCCCGGCTGGCCGGTCCCTTGCCAATCATAATATGAATTTTCCGAGTTTCCATTGCCGGGTAAAGTACTTCCTCAATTATTCGATTAAGTCGATGCGCCTCGTCAATAAAAAGAATGTCTCCGTTTTCTAAATTAGAAAGAGTGGCTACAATATCCCCGACTTTTTCCAAAGTTGGGCCGGAAGACATCTTTAAATTAGCGCCCATTTCCTTGGCAATTAAATTAGCTAAAGTAGTTTTACCCAACCCAGCTTGACCGTAGAATAACAAATGGTCGCTTGATTCGTTTCTTTTCTTAGCGGCTGTTAAAATAACTTTTAGGCTTTTTTTTATCCGCTCCTGCCCTATATAATCATGCCAAGAGCGAGGTCTAAGTATTAAATCAATAGATTGGTCTTCCTGATTGTTTATTTTTGTCGTTGATTTTTTCGGCATATAAACTTGACAAGTAAATTATTTTATGTTAGTATCTTTTATAGACATTAGGCGATATCTTCTGTAAGAAGCCGCTGTTCTGTGGGTAAACGGAGCTTTTTTAATTATGGACGATTTGGTTCCGACTGAGTCGCTCCTCGAAAAAGTTCTGATATCTTCTTTTTGAGAAGACTATTATCTTTCAGTGCCCACAGAACAGCGGTTTTTTAGTTCAAGTCCTCAATCGGTCCGGTAATCCTTTCTATCTCTTCAATAGTTGTAAACCCGGAAATGGCTTTTAAAATTCCGTCTTGCTGTATTGTAACCATCCCATTAGTAATCGCAATTTTTTTGATTTCAGTGCCAACCACCTCTTGAGTAATCACCTTTTCCAGTTCTTTACCAACTAAAAGAAGTTCAAAAATTCCAATTCTTCCTTTATAACCTAAACCGCCGCATTTCTCGCAACCCTTGGCCTGAAAAATCTTAATTTCTTGATATTGATTCTGAGCGACCCGAGTTGGTAGTTTTTCTATAAAATTCTTAATCTTTTTTTCCAACTCCTGATTAACTTTTTGAGAAATTTTACAATCTTGACAAAGCCGTCTTACTAAACGTTGGGCAATAATTAAATTAAGAGCCGGCGCAATAATTGACGGTTTAGCTCCTATATCAATTAACCGCGGGATAGCGCCAGAGGCCTGATTAGTATGAAGGGTAGAAAAAACCAAATGGCCGGTTAAAGCCGCGTGCATGGCAATTTCAGCGGTTTCCAAATCGCGAATCTCGCCAACCAGAATCATATCCGGGTCCTGGCGCAAAATAGACCTTAAGCCGCCGGCAAATGTATAACCAGCACCAGGGTCAACTTGTGTTTGCTCAACACCTTCAAGGTGGTACTCAATCGGATCCTCAATGGTAATAGTTTTGATTTCTGGTTTTTGAGTTTGTTTTAAAAAAGCATAAAGAGTAGTGGTCTTACCGGAACCGGTTGGTCCGGTATTAAGAATCATACCGTTAGGCCGGCTCAATTCTTTTTCAATAATTTCCAAATCGTCTTTTCTGAAGCCCAGCTTCGGAATGCCCACCTGAATGGATTCTGGGTCAAGAATTCTTAAAACAATAGTTTCGCCGAATTCCGAAGGAAGGATTGATGTCCTAATTTCAATATCTTTACCTGGAAGGGTGATAGTGAAGCGGCCGTCTTGGGGTTCATTGTGGATGTTTAATTTTAATCGGGAAAGTAGTTTAATCCGTGAAACCAAATATAAATAATCGTGTTTTTTAAATTCGTTAAAAACATCATGGAGTAAACCGTCAATTCTCAGGCGTAGTTTTACTTGATGTTCTTCCGGCTCAAAGTGAATATCTGAAGCTCGATTAGCTAAAGCGCCGGCTAAAACAATCTCAAAAATCTCAGCTATTTTTACGCTTTCTCCGACAATCTTCTTAAGCGAGGCCTTTATGCTTTCTAATGAAGTAAACGCTTTTTTAAGCTCAATTAATTTCTTTTCTTCTATTTCCACTCTGCCAGTAATCTGGGTTGGTTTTTTAAAAACAAATTTGTAAAAATCCCAGGCATATTTCAATCCGCTTAAAGAAACAACAAAAACAGAAACTTGATATCCTTTTGATTCCATGTTTTTAACTAATTCTTTTATTTCGGGAGTATTCGGGTCAAAAATCGCCAGAGCTAATTTTTTTCTCTTAATTTCAATGACAGCGACTTTTGATTTTCTGGCTGTTTCTTCAGAAATTAAACCTAATGCCTCAATATTAACCGGCGTGGCGACTAAATTAGTATACTGATGCCCGCTTTTTTGGGCCCGACGCTGAGCTGCTCTTTCTTCGGCTTTCCGCCGCATTTGAGCTAATTTCTCCTTGATGTTTTTTATCATATTTATCTTTTTATTATACACTATCTTATTAATAAAATGTAAATTTTAATTTTATATTAGGTTGACAAACGCTTAAAAATGTGTACAATTATAGACAAGGACCTTAATAAAATAATATAAACACTGAAAATTAGGAGGTGTGTAATGAGAAAGATATTGGTTTTTAGTTTTTGTTTTTTGGTTATTGGCTTATTGCTGACTGGCTGCGCTACCCTAGAAAACATGGAAGTGTATTATCCACCTGACTGTCCTACACTTTCGACTGCTGGCGAACAGGCACTCTGTGAAAAGGGTAAGTCTGACGAAGCAACGCGTGTTCAAAAAATACGCGAGAGGGCGGCCTACGACTATGGTAAAACCGGTTATTATGGTGGATATAATAATAATGGTTATAACACCATTTACTGGCCAATCCTTTCAGTGAGAGTAAAAACATGGAGTGGTCTAAAAACTTATAGTGGTCCACAAAGAAGACATTATGGCTACCATCGCCTGCCTTACCGCCATGACTATAATTGCGACGGGTTTCTTCGCTACACTCCGCATTGCAATTAATTTGATTGCTTTCTGGCCCTATCTAATAAATAGGGCCTTATTTTTTTCTTGAATATTAAATCTAAAAATTATAAACTGTAAACTAGCCAACTAATTAACCAGTTAACTAATTAATTAAACTATGGCCGGACACTCCCATTGGTCGAGCGTCAAACACAAAAAAGGAGTAATTGACCAGAAACGCGGTCAGTTGTTTTCTAAATTATTAAAAGCAATTACCATTGCCGCTCGCCAGGAACCTAATCCTCAATTTAATTTCCAGCTTCGAACAGCTATTGAAAAAGCCAAAGAAAATAACGTGCCTCAAGATAATATTGAACGGGCAATTAAGCGCGCTTCTGAAGCCGGAGAAAATTTAGAAGAGTTAATTATTGAGGCCTACGGGCCGGAAGGTATTGCGATTTTAATTGAGGCGGCAACCGACAATAAAAACCGAACTATCGCGGAAGTTAAAAAAATTTTAAACGAACAAAACGCTAAATGGGCTGACCCGGGTTCTGTTCAGTGGGCTTTTGAAAATAAAGATGGCGAATGGAGAGCTAAATTCAAACAGGAAGTCTCGGGCGAAACAAAACAGAAGATTCAAATCTTAATTCAAGCATTAGAGAAACGTGATGATGTGCAGAAAGTACATACTAATCTATGAAAATCTTAGGTATTGATCCCGGAAGTACTAGAGTTGGCTACGGCTTAATTAAAAAAGACGGCAGTCAATTCCGCTTTATTAAAAGCGGTCTTTTAAAAATTGTTTCAAAAGATAAAAGTCATCGGCTTTTGGAATTGGAAAAATCTTTCAGAGAATTACTTGAAAAAAGCAAACCTGATATTGTAGCAATAGAGAAGCTGTATTTTGTTAAAAACATGAAAACTGGTTTGGAAGTAGCCCAGTCACGGGGGGTCTTGACATTACTAACTGTCCAACACAAAATATCCTTATTAGAATACACGCCCTCAGAAGTTAAATTAAACGTTGCCGGTTATGGCTCGGCTGATAAAAAAGCAGTGGCTAAAATGGTGGCTAAAATTTTAAAAATTGATAAAATCAGCGGGCCGGATGACATTAGTGATGCTTTAGCAGTTGCCCTGACAGCCGCTAATAATTATAAATTTGATAAATTATAAAATTCACATACTAAAGGTCGTTTTTACCCACCCACATAAGAATGGCAAATTTTTAAAAAAATTTATGAAGTGAAGTTCTTAGCCCTTCTTATGTGGGGGATTTACCTCTTTGTAAATTATGGTAACTAACGATTCTGACGATGTAATTGGAGAAATTTGCGATGAATGCGGGGAGAAGTTATCCAGAGATGGGACTTGTCTTATTTGCTCTCCAAACAAAGACGAAGGAATTGATGATAATTTCGAAAACCCCGTTAGATAGTCACCTAACGGGGTTTTTGGTATAATTTAATTATGAGAAAAAGGAAAAAACTACTGATTAAAATCATCGGCTTATTTTTTTTAATAGCTTTTGGCTCGCTTCTTATAGGGTTGACTATTTTAGCTAGAATGGCTCGGGAGCTTCCTAACCCGGAACAATTCGTTAATCGTCAAATCACTCAATCAACTAAAATCTATGACCGAACCGGTGATGTGCTGCTTTACGAAATTCACGGCGAAGAAAAAAGAACTATTATTCCTTTTGAAGAAATTCCCGAGTATCTAAAACAAGCTACTATTGCCATTGAAGACCAAAATTTTTATACTCATCCGGCTTTTGACTGGCGGTCAATAATTAGAGCATTATTTATCAACCTTTTGAAAGGTCGGGTGGTTCAAGGCGCCTCAACTATCACCCAACAATTAGCTAAAAATGCTTTTTTAACCCCAGAACGGACGTTTTCCAGAAAAATTAAAGAATTAATTCTGTCTTATTGGCTGGAAGGCCGCTACTCAAAAGACGAAATTTTAAATCTTTACCTTAATCAAATTCCTTATGGAGCTAATGCTTATGGGATTGAAGCCGCCAGCCAAACCTATTTTAGTAAACCGGCTAAAGAATTAAGTTTGGCTGAGTCGGCGGTTTTAGCTGCCCTCCCAAAAGCGCCATCTTATTACTCTCCTTGGGGTACCCATGCTGATGAATTAGAAAACCGGAAAAATTATATTTTAAATCAAATGTTCAAATTGGAATTTATTGATGAAGAAGAAAAAATCCGCAATCAAAACAAGGAATTGAAATTCACCTCGCCAAATATCGGCTCAATAAAGGCGCCTCACTTTGTAATGATGGTAAGAGAATACCTGAATAATAAATATGGAGAAGAAATAATAGAAAAAGGAGGGTTAAAAATAATTACTACCTTGGACTGGTCGCTTCAAGAGATTGCCGAACGAGTAGTAAAAGAAGGAGCTGAACGAAATGAAGAATTGTACAATGGGAAAAATGCGGCTTTGGTTGCCCAGGATGCCAAAACAGGTCAAATCCTTACCCTGGTTGGCTCACGTGATTATTTTGATATTGAAAACGAGGGAAATTTTAATGTTGCCAATCAGGGATTAAGACAGCCCGGTTCGGCTTTTAAACCATTTGTCTATATTACCGCTTTTAAAAAAGGTTATTCACCGGAAACAATTATTTTTGATTTGCTAACCGAATTTGATACTACTGGAAATCCAGATAAAAGCTATCAGCCGGAAAATTTTGACCAAATATTCCGAGGGCCAGTAACTTTTCGCCAGGCCTTAGCTCAATCAATTAACTTGCCGTCGGTTAAAGTACTTTATCTTGCTAATATTGATGACACTATAAAAACCGCTCAAGATTTTGGGATTGCTACCTTAAAAGAACGCGGTCGCTATGGTCTTTCTTTAGTTTTAGGCGGCGGTGAAGTAAAACTTATTGAAATGGTTGACGCTTATTCGGTTTTCAGTCAAGAAGGAATTAAACGTCAGCAAACTTTAATTTTAGAGATAAAAGATCCTCAGGGAAAAACCTTAGAGAAATACGTTGACCAAGCCACCAAAGTAGCGGACTCACAATTTACCAGATTAATCAATGATATTCTTTCTGACCAAGAAACTCGGAGAGGGCTTTTCCAAAACAGTCTTAATCTCACTATATTTCCCGACCGAGAAGTGGCTCTTAAAACCGGAACTACCAATGATTATAAAGATGCCTGGGCGATTGGCTATACGCCTTCTTTGGTTATTGGTGTTTGGGCCGGTAATAATGATAATCAACCAATGCAAAAGCAGGGTAGTAGTATTTTAGCGGCGATTCCGATTTGGCATAATTTCTTAAGCGAAGCCTTTATTAATCAACCGTTTGAGTCATTTAATAAACCTGCGCCGATATTTCAAACCAAACCGATTTTAAGAGGAGAATATATTATGAATTATGAGTTAGATGATGAAACCTTTCCTCAAATTCATAATATTCTTTATTATGTGAATAAAAACGACCCAACCGGGCCGGAACCGCAAAGCCCGGAGCAAAATCCTCAGTTCAAAAATTGGGAGGAGCCGGTTTTATTATGGGCTAAGAAAAATATTCCGGATTTTGAACGATACAATCAACCGATACCTGACGGCGCTTATCCTACCTCAACTAGTTTTGATTGGCATTAAGACGTAAAAATAAGAAATATCGTCTGGTGATTTAATTACTACCGGCTTGTTATTACCGTTGAATTCCATAATAATATCTTCGGAATTTAAATTTTTAAGCCCGTCAAAAAGAAAACGCCAATTAAAAACAATCTCTAAAGACGGTCCTTTAATTTTGGCCGGGATTAAATATTGGTTTTCTCCTACGCCTTGACCAGTAGAATAAACTTCAATATTTTTTGTTTTCTCCTTAATAGTTATTTTTATTTCACTAAGCCGGTCAATAAAAGCACTGGCGAGTTTTATGGCGTTAATCAGTTGTTCTCTGTTAATAATTATCTCTGTTTCGGTTGATTCCGGAATAATTGCTTGATAATCCGGGAACTCTCCGTCAATTAACCGAGAAATGATTTCTAAATCATTATTCTTAAAAAGAACTTGGTTTGGGTCAAAATAAATTATAGTTTTATCATTACTATCTTTAATTACCCTGGTTATCTCCTGGATAGTTTTTAATGGAATGATTGTCTTAAATTGTTTATTAAGAGTGGTTTTAAATTGGTTATTGGAAATTGTCTTTTCTGCTAATCTAAAACTGTCTGTAGCTGCTAATTTAAGAGAGTTAATTTGAAAATCAAAAAAAATACCATTAAGTTCCGGCCGCATATTAGAAATTTGAGCGGCGCTAATTACCGAAAATAGAGATTGTTTTAATATTGAAGTTGAAATCTCTAAGAAATTCTGCTCATTATTAATTTTCGGAATAATAGGAAATTCTTCTTTTTTAATTCCTTGAATTTTAGCCTGATAATTATCGGCTTTAATTATTAAGTTATTATCTTTAACTTCTAAATTAATTCTTTCTGTTTGGAGATTATTAATTATTGAGGTGAGAATATTAATTGGGACGGTTAAACTACCCTCTTCAATTATTTTTCCGGAAATAAAGTTAGTAATAGCCAACTCTAAATTAGTTGCTGATAATTTAATTTTATTATCGGCAGTTTCAATTAAAAAATTTTTTAAAACTGGTAGATTTAAATTTTCTCCTCCAATTCTATTAATCATTCCCAACCCATCTTTTAAGTTACTTCTAAGTATTATTAATTTCATAGTAGTATTAATAGTAATTGTTAATAAGTTAATAAATATAAAAACATTAATTTATATCAAGTTTTTTAATATTATATAATTTTATTAATATGTGGAAAAGTATATAATTTATTGTTTATAAATTAATTCTTTAATTAAAGTAATTTTTTGGCTTAAACCGCGATTTTTATTGATTTCTTGAGAGATTTTTTCATATGAGTGAATGGCGGTGCTATGGTCTCTTTTCCCCATCTTTTCCCCAATATATGGATAAGATAAACTCAATATATCTCTTAAAAGAAACATTGTTATCTGACGAGGTTCAACCACTTCTTTTTTTCTAGAACGGGCCGATAAATCATTTGGTGTAATTTCAAAAAATTCAGCCACCGCTTTAACTACTTGATTTGGACTAATGTTTTTAATTGATTGTTGAATAGTAGTATCTATAATTTCTTCAATTATAGTTGATGTTAAGTCAACCCCCTTATTTTCTTGATAAAAAATAATTTTATTTAAAATTCCTTCAATTTCGCGAATATTTTTTCTTACTTTATTAGCGACTAATCCACATAGGTCGTCTGAGAGAACGCTGTTTTTTTCCTCAAGCTTTGTTTTAATAATCGCTACTCTCATTTCATAGTCCGGTGGAGTAATATCTGCAATCATTCCGCCCAAAAAACGGGAACGCAGCCGCTCTTCAAGTGTCGGGATAGCAGCCGGCGGCCTGTCAGAAGAAATAATTATTTGTTTATTGTTTTCATAAAGAGCGTTAAAAGTGTGAAAAAATTCCTCTTCACTTCGTTCTTTCCCGCCGATAAAATGAATGTCGTCAATAATTAAGACATCAACATTGCGATATCTACTTTTAATATCGTCCATTCGTTTATTGCGGATTCCCCAAATTACTTCATTAACAAATTTTTCTGATGGCACATATTTTACTTTTATTTTATTTTTATAAACTCGTTTAATTTCGTTACCAATTAATTGAATCAGGTGAGTTTTACCCAAGCCGACACCTCCATAAATAAAAAACGGATTATATTTTTTACCAACCTCCTTAATTACTGCCGAAGCAGCAGCAAAAGCTAATTCATTAGAAGAGCCGACAACAAAAGAATTTAAATTATAACGAGGATGAAGATTGGTTTCGGGGTCTATTTTTAACTCCGGGAAACTTGGATGTGATTGGCTAACTTTTTCTCGCTGAAGGCCGCGAATTTTTAGCGCTTGTCCTTTAATTACTCCACTTAAAACCGTATATTCAACTCCTTTAATTGTTTCGTCTAATGAACGAAGGATGCCTAAAATGGCTTTATGGTATTTATTTTCTACCCATTCTTTAGCAAAGTTATTAGCTAAGCCAATTAATACCCGCCCATCTTCGTTTTTTTCAATTGGCCTGCTGTTTTTTAGCCAAGTTAAAAAATTGGGGCGCGAAATTTGGAGTTCAAGCTCTGATAAAGTTGTTTGCCAAAGTTTATCCAGGTTCATAATAGTTATTTTTATATTCTATATAGATATAAAAACTAGTCAAATATGGAAATGTTTTAAACATGTTAATTATCTGTGGAAAACTTTTTTGAATTTTTAATACAATATATTGATTTAATTGGAAAAATGCTTTATTATATTAGCATGTCTATCACCTATCAGCCAAAAAAAAGAAAAAGAAGCCGAACACATGGATTTTTAAAAAGGTCCCGGTCAGCAGGAGGAAGGAACACCATAAAAAGAAGGAGGCAGAAAGGAAGAAAAAAAATCAGCGTTTAGTGATTAAAATCTAGTGGCTAATTTATGTTACCAAAAAAATACCGTCTATCAATTCAGAAATTTTTAAAGAACAACCACCAAAAAGTTGTTCGAAGCAAGTATTTCGCCATTAAGTTTAAATCAAATAATTTATCATTTAGCCGATTCGGTATAGTTATAAGTAATAAGGTGAGTAAGAGCGCAGTGAAACGTAATAAAATAAAAAGAATTATTTTTGATTTTTTCAGGTTAAAGGAGTATTATTTAAAATTAAAAACTGGAAAAGATGTATTAATTATAGTATCCACGCAAGTCAACAAGTTGACGAAAGTAGAAATAGAAAGAGAGTTGGAAAATGTTTTTAGTTAAATAAATATAATTCTTAATTTTGAATTCTGAATTTCGAATCAGTTTTGAATTTCTTAATGTTCTAATTATAAAATTAAATCATTAAAAATTCATTCAAAATTAGAAATTGAAAATTTTTATCTATGGCTAATTTATTTCATGAATTTTTATATCGCCCTTTATTTAACACTTTAATTTTTTTATATCAAAATTTTTCTTTCCATGATCTTGGTATCGCGATTATTCTTCTGACGATTTTAATCAGGTTTGTTTTATTTCCTTTATTTTATAAAGGCGCCAAGGACCAAGCGATTATGCAGCGTTTGGCGCCAAAAATTAAAGAAATCCAGCGCAATCATAAAGATAATCGGGAAAAACAAGCCCAAGCGATGTTAGAGCTTTATCGTCTTCATCGGGTTAATCCATTTTCCGGGTTTTTATTACTTATTGTCCAGTTGCCGATTTTAATTGCTTTGTATAGGGTTTTTTTGAAGGGGCTTTCAGTTGATTCATTTAATATTTTATACTCTTTCGTTTCTCATCCGGATTCGTTAAATCTTTTTTTCTTGGGAATAATTGATTTAAGCACTCGTAATATTTTTATTATAATTTTAGCGGTTATTGCTCAATATTTTCAGGGTAAATTATCGCTTGCCAAAGTCAAAAACAGTGATTCTAAATCATTAACTGCCGTCGAAAAGATGAGTCGGCAGATGGTATTTATGGGACCGGTTTTAACGTTTGTTTTTTTATACGTGTTTAATTTGCCGTCAGCCGTGGGTCTTTACTGGTTAACAACAACGGTGTTTTCAGTTGTGCAACAGATAGCAATTAATAAACAATTAGGACAAAATGCAGAACTTACAAAATAAACTTCAAAAAATTATTGAGTTAATGGGTTTTAGCGATTTTTCGATTAGTTATGATGCGGAAGGCAGCCGTTTTTTAATCTTTCTTAATGAAGGAGAGGGGTTTAAAAAACTTTTGCCTTATTTTGTGGCTGATTTGGATTATTTAGTTAAATTAATCGCTAAAAAAAATGACATTGGAGCGGTTTTTGTTGATGTAAATAATTATAGACGCGAGCGTGAAAATCTGATTTTAGAATTAGCCAGGGCCGCTGCCAGAAAATCCATTGCCACTAAAGAAGAGGTTTCTTTACCAATAATGAATGCTTATGAGCGCAGATTGGTTCATTTAGAATTAGTTAATCGGCCGGACATAAACACAGAAAGCGTCGGCGAAGGCAAAGAGCGACGCGTGGTGATTAAACCGATATAAATCACTCAATAACTAAGCTGTAGAGTTTGTCGTCGTAGCGGTTGATGAAGAGAAGTTGGTTATTGGAGGTTGAAAGACGAAAAGCGTCAATAGCAAGCTCCGGTTCAGCATAAATCACTTCAAAAGTATTTTGTTCAAGGTTCATTTCATAAATAAAATCCTCAAAATAAACTGCTCTTTTCAGGTAATCGTCCGGCAGAACAGGTTCTTGAATTGAATTATGTGCCTGAGGAATAGCGCAGTAAATTTTTGCTAAATTAAACAAACATTTATCAGGCAGGGTTGAGAAATCAAAATTTGCTTGAACTACTCCTTCGTTGTCAATTAAATCCAAGTAAGAATTTCTTCTTTGGTCAACAGAGAATTTCATTCCTAAATCGCCGTTAGTTGACCAATTAACCATCAGTCCTCTGCCCGAGGCGATTTTTTTAATGGTTTTATTTTTTGTGTTTACTTCCCAGATATCCGCGTTAATTTGAAAAGACGGTTTAGGAATCAAAAGAATTATTTCAGTAGTCAGCCATTTAAGGCCAAAATCTTTTTGAGAAAGCGAAATGATTTTAGTGGTTCTCGTTCCAGATATGTTTTTCGTAATTAAATCGTTTTTATCGCCATTAGTTTTAAGGTAGGCGATTTTTTTATTGTCCGGAGAAAAATCAGCCGCAGTAATCCCTGAAGGAAGCAGTTCCCAGATTTTATCCGCCGCGTTAAAAATATTAAATTGAGGTGAATTCGCGCTTCCGGATTTTATTAAAATTCTCTCGCCGTTGCTGCTGGATTTAACTTGTTGAAGATTATCTATTATTTGCGAGCTGATAATTTCATCTTCGGTGTTTTCTATAATTTTGAATATTTTACCGTCTTGGGCAATGTAGAAAATTTCCGTGGAAGTGGCCAGTCCGCCTTCGCCAAGGCTTCGGCGGACGAAGTAATCAAATACTGGTTGGTCGCTGATAATTTTCAGGTTAGAGGTTGGGGATGTTGGAATCGTTGGAGTTGTTGGAAATGTTGGAATTATTGGAGATGTCGGGGGTGTTAAAATTTCCTGGGATTTTTTCCAGGCAAAATAAACACCGCCAGCCAGAGCCAGAATGCCAAGGATAACGCTTATTATAATTATACTTTTTTTCATTTTTTGAAGATTATTAATTACCATTCTCCACTTGCGCCGCTTCCTTTAAATTCTCCACCACCTCCACCCTTAAATGTACCCATTGTTTCTTCCATAGATTTTTGGGTTTCACCTAATTTCACCAAATCCGGATTAATTGTATAGAGTATCAGATAAGCGCCTAACAAAAGCGTTAATCCCCAAACCGCGCCAGTAATCCAGGCCTTGGCGTCCTGTTGTTTTGAGGCGTTGCCCGCGGAAACCGTGTATAAAATCGCTCCGTAAACCATCACTCCCAAAGCAATAATACCAACTACTCCTAAAGCCCAAATATAAATATTACTTACCAGTCCAGCCGGTTCTGTTGCGCCTGACCATGGGTAGTCAATGGTAGCGGCAAAAACCGTGCTAAAACTAAGAATACAAAGCAAAATTATAAAAATTATCTTATTGGCCATATAGAACTTATTTAATTTCTAATTTAATGTTTTTACTCGCAAATTCAAATTGGTCAGTAATATTTTTAATTATTACCTTAAGATTTATAGCAATTCCTGATGGGGTTTGAGTGTCAATATTTAAACTAAGTTCCTGCGGATTTTCAGCGATGCCAGCTGTTTGTTCGTTAGCCAACCATTCAAAAGAAAGTTCGTTTAAATCTTTAATATTAAAAAAGAAGGGAAAAACGCGGAATGAATTTTCTCCGGTACTGGTTTTTCGTTCCGGGTATGGCGCATCAATTATAGCTTCCGGCATAACTATTTGGATATGAATAATTTTATATAAAGGATTGGCGCCGTAATCAACAATCGCAATTTTTATTTCAACATCACTTCCTGGAGGATTATTGTTTATAAACTTTAAAGATTTTATTCCTAACCCACTGTCTTCGTTTTTAAATAACTTATCATTAATATACCAACGGATTTTATTTCTTGAAAGATTAATGATTTTATTATTATCAATTAATTCAAAACTTACATTAATTAAAGAACCGCGAGTCGGAAAAATTTTGCCTTGATACCAGGATGGAGTATAACTATCGGCTTGCCAAGAGGTTAAGAATTGCGGCGAAGCTGCCTTTATCGTTAATGGCAGCAACACGAAACCAACACTAAACAAAAACACGAAACCAACACAAAAAGTTTTGTGTCTGTTTAGTGCAAAGTTTTGTGTCTGTTTAGTGATTTTCATTATTTTATTACTTTCGTCACCTTTCCTATAATTTTCGGATGATTGATTAAATAAATCGCTACCAACAAAGTTGCGGTGCGAATTGGCAAAATATCCAAAAGCGGAATAAATTCTATTAAATTTCCGACTAATGCTACGGCTTGTTTTCCAAATCCAATTCCTCCCTTCATTATAAACCAGAGCTGGATAATTACCAAAACAAATATATCAACGAACCAGTTGGAAAAAATCAGGATTTGGCCAATAATCGGCACCGCTGCTGCTAAGCCAGTGATTACGTCAAATAAATCCGCTCCGCCAACAATTATTATCATCAGGATTATTTCGGGTAGTGAAATTTTCTTCTCCATAGTATTATTCTTTCATTTCCAATAACTGTTCCGGGCTGGTCGTAATAATTTGGTCTTCAAAATAGGAAGCAATAATTTGAATTGCCACATGTTTTAAGCCGGCAAAGAATAATCCTTCGCCAACCGCTGCTTCCAATAATAATTGTTTTTCCGCTTCTGTAAGATTAAAGGTCTTAGCTATTAAATCTATGGTTGCCGGCGCTTGTTTTAATAAAAGCTGGAGTGAGGAGTTAGTGATAATCGGCCGGCCAAAAGGCGATTCAAGGAAGTCGGCAACGTTTTGGGTAATCGTGGTAAGTCCTAAATAATATTTTCGGCAGCGTTTCGCCAAACTAAAAAGGAAAGAGGCGCTGTCCGGATATTTCATCATCCACCAGGCCTCGTCAATAATCATAATTCGTTTTTTTAATTCTGCCCGGATAAGATTCCAGATAAAGTTGAGCACAATATACATTGCAATTGGTCGAAGTTGTTCTTCTAAATCGCGGATTGAAAAAACAATTAAACGGTTTTTAATGTCAATATTGGTTTGTTTATTGGTGAAACCGGCATAACTGCCCCGAGTGTATTTTTCCAGGCGTTGGGCCAATCCCCGGCCGCCTTCGGTGTTTTCTAAAATAATTTGTAAGTCACCTAATATTGGTGGTTGGGCTTTGGTAAAGTCCTTTTTCTCCGGTGTAATGTCTCGCGAAGCGTAAGTTTCGGTAATTGCTTTGTCTAAAAGAGCGTCTTCTTCCGGAGTAATTTGACCGAGCATCAGTTTTATTAAGCCGGTAATGTTAAGAATATGAGATTTAAAAACATTAGCCGGGTCTTCACCTTCGGGAATAATTGGGATGTCAAAAGGATTAATTTGGTTTTTTGAAGTTAAAGAGATTTTAAAGAAACTGCCGCCTACTGATTCAGCTAATTTACGATACTCTTCTTCAGGGTCAATAATCAAAACGTCAATTCCGAGCATTAAAGAACGGAGAATTTCCACTTTGGTGGCGTAGGATTTACCAGCCCCGGCCTTGGCGAAAACAACCTGATTGGCGTTCTCTAAAGAAAAACGGTCAAAAATCACCAGGGTATTATTATGGCGGTTGATGCCGTAAAGGATTCCTTCATCCGAAGTTAAATCAGTGGAAACAAACGGGAAGAAAGAGGAGACCGGCCCGGAATTAAGCGGCGTGTGAGTAAGTAATTTATCTTGGCCCAGCGGTAAAGTTGATTGAAATCCTTCTAATTGCTGAAAAATCGCCGGCTTAACATAAACTAAATGACTTTCAAATAAAGAATTAATACTCTCTTCTAATTTATTAAGTTCTTCAATGGTTTCGCCGTAAATAGTGATATAGGCTCCTACGTTAAATAATCGTTCCCGGGATTGTTGAAGTGTATCGCGCAAAGATTCAATATCTTGAAAGGCGGTTTCTAAAAGCGGATCCCTAACCAGTCCCTTTTCCTGCCGTTCCAAAAGCTGAGCTTCAATTTGAGCGGTTTTTTTTCGAAGCCCCCTTAAAGCCAAACTAGTGTCAACCGGATGAATAAAAATTGAAATATCCAAAAGATTAGGGAGATTAATAACTGAATTAAACCAGCCGGTTGCCAGGTATCGAGGATAAGTAAAGATAAAAATCGTCTTCGCGAATTTATCGCCTAATTTTAAGTAATTAGGGTTGACTTCCATTGCCGCCGGCGCAATGACGTTTTTAACGTCTTTTTCTCCGGCCGTATAAGGTTTTTGAATTTTAATTTTCTCTGCCATAATTGTTGAAATTTTTGAACGTAGTGAAATAAATTTCACTACAATTATGAGCACCCGCCGAAGCTATCAGCGGAGGCGGGCTTCATGCACTTGCGATTTTTAATTCTTTCTTTTCCACGGCGCTTGGATTATAAAGATTGTAAAACAATTCAATCAATTCTTCATTGTTAAGCGGCACTATACGGAGGCCGATTTGGGTTAGGCCATTAATTACTTGGTCGGTTCTATGATTTAGTTGTTGGGTTTTCTGCTCTAAGGTTTGTTCGGGTTGAGAAGATTTTATTTTCTTGCCGAGCTTAAACATATTTAAGAATTTTTTGCCGCCAGCAAGGATTTGAATCGGGTCATATGGAACTACGGCAAAAAAAGTTTTTGCCATTACCGCATTTTGCTCCACAAACGAACGGATAAATTCTATATATTCAGAAATCTGATTTTTTAACAATTCATTGCTTTCTTGGTTTTTTCGCTCGGCTAATTTTTCAAGATAGCCGTCAATGTTCAATTTTCGTGAATGGATTATAAATTGGACGGAAAAATCCAGCGTATTTAAAAAATTTTGATAAGTATAAGTAATAATATTTTGTTCTTCTTCCGATTTAAGTTCAAAATTAATTCCAGCCACCATCAAAACCCGGCGCAAAGAATTATTTTTTAAAATTATTACACCGTCGCGGATGTCTTCAATATCAACGAATTGTTGAGTGGAAGTGCTTTGTTTTTTTGCCATAAATTTATTATATTATTTTAATTTCCAATCTCCAAATTGTTAGAAATTTATCGGTAATCAACTCTTTTGGCTATTTCTTTTTCCCCGGTAATTTTTCTGAAAAGCTGGAATTTTTCTTTCGGTTTTTTACCCCAAAAAGGCGTCCTAATAGTTTTTTCTCTTTTCGGCACCGGATTTTTAGTGGTTAAAAGGTCCTGCCATAGTTTTTTTACGCTGGGCATTTCTGAAACAAGCTTTTTTAACCTTTCTCTTTTGGGAATAACGGCTTCTGTGGGTAGTTTAGGAAGTTGCGGGATTTCAATAACTTTTTCTTCTATTTCTCTCTGCCAAAGATAGAGTCGGGGTCTCCAAAGAAAACCCATAGCAAGCCAAACAATTTTAGGCAATGGCTGACCGTTATATTTTATAAGAGCCAAAGCCAGCGCTATTACCGCTAAAAAAACCGTAATTAGAAACCAAAGCCACATTTGTAGAATAAAAAAAAGCATAAAGCTAATAAGGCCGGCGCCGGCTAAATATAAAAATTGCCTCAAAGTTAAGGGCCCGACAATTTTGTTTTCAATATCAATAAATTGAGGAATCTGAAATTGCATTATTGTGGTTTTTTAAGCTTCTCAAATGTTCTTAAATCAATAACGTCTTCTTCATCTATCGTGGACTTATGCGGACTGGACGCGGACTTACGCTGATTTTCTATTGGTAGGTTTCCGGGTGGTTTTGGTTTTTTCTCAAACTCGGACTGACTTGACGTTGACTCGGTTTGACCGCGTTGTTCCGCGTCCTGTCTGTGTTTGTCCACATCTTGTCCGAAAGGCGAAGGCGTTTGCAAGCCGCCATAATGAACAACTCGCGGTTTAGGAATTTCGGTTTTAGCAATTTTATGGGTTTCTTTAGGGATTTCTATAGGAATCTCCGTAGGAGATTCTATAGTGGCTTTTATCGGCGCCGGTTTTATTTCATGTTTTTTATCTTTTGTTTCTTTTTTTAGAAATCCAAACAGCCCGCTTAAAGAGCGTTTCCTGGCGTCAGTCAAGGGTGAAATTTTTTTCTGTTCGTGGATAATTTTAGGACCTCCTTCGGGCGCGGACTCACGCGGAATTTCAGTTGGAGGCGTTGGAGGTTTAACTTCCTCGGTTTTTTTTTCAATTTTTAGCGGCTCCACTTCTGAAACTATTTCTTTTGGAGGAATAATTTCTGGTTTGGCTTCTACTGGTTTTTCTTCGCCCGCCATAGCCTTTTTATCCGCCATAGCTTTAGCGGAGGCGGGGGCGAAGGTGGGTTCCTTGTCCACCAAGGTTTTAGCGTCAATGTGAGCTTTAGCAGGGGTTGGTTTAACTCTTAAATCAATAATTTCTTCCTCAATTTTTAGAGGCTTAACTTCCCCAAGTTCTTCGGTCGGAGGTGCATAAATTTTTTCTAAGTCCGCCCTAATCGGCGCAAAAATTTTCCGGTCTATCTCGCGGCTAATTGAAGCGGCTATTTCAGGATTTATATCAATACTGTCTCGGATTTCCTTGGATAGGTCTTCTGATTGAAGAAATCCAAAAACCGTATAACCGGCAATACCGGCAATTACACCGATTTTTCTATCATCAAGGTGGTGTTCTGCGCCAATCCTCCAAATCATTTTTCCATATTCCGGAGAATATAAGGTTTCTCTTAGCGACATTGGCAATGTGTCCCATCTTTCAGAAACTTGTTGTTGAGAAATTTTTAACATAATTGAAACATATATTTATTAAGTAGTTTTCGGAGTTTCCGCCCCTCCCTCTATCGGCGAGAAGCCAACAGCGTAATTAGCCATTGTTTTTTCAAAATCATCCTTGATTTTTTTCGGCATATCTCTTATTACATCTTTATAGATTTTTTCAAAATTATTTCGTGATGTAGAATCCATTTTTGGCATAATATTTGCCACTAAAGCAGGATTTTTTTCTGCAGTGCCTCGAGCAATGTATTCTGATAATTTTTTAAGCCCTGTTTTATCTAAACCAAGTTTAGCTTTTCCGCTAAATACGTCTCCAAATACGGCTGGATCAACATCTTTTTTGGTAAATTTAGCCATAAGAGAAGCTGTGGCTTCTAATAATGCTTCTTTATCATCTCTTTTTCTTGCCTCATTCATTTCCACGTTCATTAACCCTGAATTTTCTACACCGCCGAATGCTTTACTTCGATTAAATCTCGCAAATAATTTTTTGTTGTCTTCTGTGGCTATTCGAGTCATATCCACATCACCTAATTCTTTTGCGTCTTTTAATTTATTAATTAACGCTATTTTCCGTGGACCCATAGCAGTTAAAAGAGCGGCTTTCGCGTCAGGCATAGATATTCCAGCAACTTGTTTTTCGTGATGTTTCACTATATCCTCACCGCCTAGGGTTGATAAGCGAGTAGTTCCTCTTGCAACCCAGCCAGCTCCAAATCTTCCAAGCCGCGATTTTTGAGCCGCAGCCCATCCCTGAGTTTTTTCAGCAAGCGACTTTGCTTCTGGTTCGGTCCCTTTTCGTCTTAGCCAACCAGTTCCGTACTGCATCCCCTTTCTCCCAACCCAACCGCCGAACATTTTGCCGGCGGTTTGACTCCATTTTACGCCAAGTCCTCCACCAGTAATACTAAATTTATTAGCTATATATATGCCGCCAAATAATAGCGCTACTAGAATAAGCAATTCAGCTACGTGCTGAAAAAAACCTCCTTCCAATATAATAGTCGCCTCCCTAAATCCTTTTGCCGCATCAGTTATAGATGCTTCTTGGACGCTAGTAAGTTTATCCATATTAGCTGCTGTTATAATTGTTAAATAAACAAAAAATAAAACTACTGGAGCAAAGAGATTCCACCGAATAAATTCTTGCCACCATTTTCTCCAATGTTCAGCAGTTGCCGGGAATATCCACAATAGCCAGACAATTGGCGATAAAATAAGAAGAATAGCCAAGGCGATAAATCGAACCAAAAGCATAATAAATAAGGTAGCAAATGCTAAAATCGTTAAGAAAGTAAAGACAATAATAAAGAAAAGGCTGGCAATGCTGCTAAAAAACATACTTAAAGCATTTTTTGCCCTTTCTACAAATTGCCACCACTCCGGATCGTTTTGCTCAATCGTCATCGCAAATTTTTGGGGCTCCATAGCATTAGCCAATGCATTACTTAGATTTGTTGTGTCAGTTGCTTGAAGGAAAAAATCGGTAGCTATATTTGATATGGAAATAAAGGCGCCGGCAATAACCAAGCTGAAATTAACCAAAAGAGCAGCTATAATAAGCTTCCAGAGAATTTGTTTCATTGCGTATGTTTCTAATCGTAAAATCGTGGCAAAAGCAATAACAATAATCGCCAAAACAAAACCCAAATTAGTAATATTAAGAACAATTTGCCAGCCAGTTCTGACAGCTTCTAAATTCATAACATCGTTGCCGAGCTTAATGCCAAAATCAACAAGGCCGGCTACCAAACTTAAAATTGTCGCCGCAAGCCCTGCAATGATGTTAAAAATTACATTTGTGTCCTTGACAGTGTCTTGGGCAAGCTGTTGGGTAGGTTTAGATTCGCTTACTGCCGCTAGCTGTCCAGCATCTGATGGAGCGGTTTGGACAGCAGCTTCAGTATAAATAAAGTTAATACTAGCCAACCCCAAAACTACCACTACAAGCAGAATCGCTAAAATCAATTTTTTATTTCGTCGGGATTTCATTATAGTTTAGATTTTAAGGGCTGAACGTACATACCCCTATTGTATTACAAAGATTTATCCGATTTTGAGCGGCAGTGAGCTCGGTTTGTTTATCGCTTTTTTCTTGGTTAGCTGCGCTTCGTTTATCGCCGGTTAGGATATCTTGATAAATGCTGTCAGTGTCGTATTTGCTTGTAAATTCATCATAACGTTGGATAATTATTGCCATTTCTCTGTCGCGATTATCCGGAGATATATTATCAATTTCAGCAATTAAATTATTAAACTCATTAACAATACTTTCTAAATCAACTACTTCGTTTTTCAGGCGGTTAACTTCGGATTGAGCAGTTTGAATTTCATTGTTAGAGGGTTGGGGCTGGCAGGTTGGACAGTTGTTTTTAATGTCTTGAAGTATCTGGAGAGTTTGCTCAGTTGAAGAAAGTGATTTGTTCTTGGCGTCAAGAATATATTGTTTTTCATTAAGGAATTCTTGATACTCGCTCTTCATTTGTTGTTTTTGGTTTTCTAAATCCTGCCAGCCAACGTCTTCATAGCCAACATCTCTATAATCGTAAGAAGTGCCGCCTGAACTAGTACTGTCTTTCATTAAAGCCAATCCTTCGCTGAATAGACGATTAATAATTGCGTTAACAATGGCAGCTACATATGACTTAACATTGACTATGTACTTTATATCTTTACCTACAGCATCAGCTGCCATTTGGCCAATGGTGTCGCCCGGAGTGATAATTTCTTCTTTGAGACAGGTCTGAGATTCGCAATATTCTTTATCTTCATCATCTGTGTCTTCTGGGTCTCCTGTTATTGAGAAGGCAGCTAAACATTCATAAAACGCTTGTTCGTCTTTTTCAACACATCTTTTCTGTGAAAGAAATCCATCGCCGGCTATTGCCTCGCTTTCCGCGGCTTTTTGTTCTTTGGCGCCGCGAATCAGCATTTCATCATGCGTCATTAACATCAGGCCGTAAAAATTATTCTGCGGTTTCCAGATTTCGTTGTAAGCAATCCAGCCGCCGTTTTCAAAGTTTTCATAAAAATCTTCTATATTGGCGACAATATCATCAAGAGTACACTCAACCCGCTGAGAGAATTTTTCTACCGGCAAGTAACTTATTGAAAGCTGGAGTTGTAATCCAAAAGGTTTACAAAGCCAGGCAAGACCTAATTCTTTAGCTACATCGCCAACTCCGGCTTGAAAAGCGTCTTCCATAAATCCTCCCCAGTCGGTAACGAACCGCGGTTCGCCGCCGCCCTGAATCCACATTACAATATCGTCAACCATCGCGTCTAAAATCCGACGGACGATCGTGTCTCTGAGTATTTGTAACCATTCTTCTCTTATAAATTGGAGCTTTGTTGCTGCGAAATGCGCTATATCTTTCGCGCCTTTTACAATCTGAAGCCATACCTGAGAACAGTTGGCGCAAGCAAACGCCTCCGCTTTATTGGTCGGTTTTAAAAAGTTTATAAAACCGGAAGAATTAAAAATAATTGAAAATACAATTAAGAAAATTATTGTTTTTTTAAGAAAAAGGTTCATTTTAATTAAGATGATTCAATTTCTAACGCTTTTTTATAATATTCTTCTTTGATTATTACTTCTTCTTTTATTATTTCAGGCACTAATTCTATTAATAAATGCGCCTTTACTGGATCATTTTGGAAATCAGCTATGCCCCTATAAATAATTTCTGATTTTTTTAAAAGAATAAGATATTGTTTATGAAGGTTGAGCCAGTCCGACGGCACTGATGTATTCAAAAAACTGTTAAATATATTCTGATAAGTATCAGCTAATTTCTTTATATCTAAAGTAATGCCACTATTAACAGCTTTTTCTAAAACTTTAACCGGGTTATTGTAAGTGGCGTTGGAATTTTCTAAAATAATACCTCCGGTAATATCAAGATACCTTCCCTTATTTCCCAAAGAATTATCCTGAGAGATTTTAATATTGTTTTCATTGATTAGCTGATTCAAATCAAACAAACCAGAATCTAAATTTGTGAGCTGACTAGTTAATTCTTGAATAATTGTTTCTTCATCAGGCATTAAAAGTTTTGGCTCGCCTTGTTCGGTTTTAGCTAAACCGCTCTTATTTTCTTCTATAATTTTACCGGCTATAGCTTTAGCAATTATTTCAGTGAGATTAGAGGAGCCCACCTCCTCATTTTCAATAATTTCTTGAACTTCCTGAATTTCTTGGACTGCTTCTTCTATGTATTTAAAAAGCGTGCCGCCGGGCTTAATCGCCTCTTCCAATGAAAAACCAACGGTTTCACCGGTAGTTTGTTTAGCGTCTTGAATAATCCAATAAGAACCAAGAAGCCCCCCACCAATAATCAAAGTTATCACCGCAATTTTTAAGGGCTTTATCATTGATTTAATTATATATAATGTAGCATATTAAAACAATGTGGATAATTCTTTAATTTGCTTAATACTTAAATTCTGCGGTCTATCAGCGGGATTAATTTTTAATTTCTGAAGTTTTTGCGTTAAAAGTCGTAGGTCGTTAGTCGTAGGTCGTAAGTTATTAATTATCGTCTTTCTCGGCTGCTTAAAGAGAATTTTGATTAAACGATAATAGCTTTTAGTTTTTAGTTTTTGGCTTTTAGGGACTAATTTTATTATTGCGGAATCTACTTTAGGCGTTGGTTTGAAATCTTTTTTCGGAATACCCCCGATAATTTTTGGCTCTGCCCAAAACTGGACGCTGGCTGCTAATAAATTCATCTTAGGTTGAATAGCGCAGATTCGTTCAGCCACTTCTTTTTGAATAGTTAAAACAATTAACGATGGTTTATTTTTTAACTCGCTAATAATTCGCAAAAGATGACCGGTAATGTAATAAGGAATGTTGCCGACAATCTTGAAGCTTGAAGCATGAAGCTTGGAACATAATTTCGGCAGAATTTTTAAAGCGTCGCCTTCAATAATTTCAATGTTTTTCAATCCTAAATTTTGGATTTTAGATTTTAAATCTTTTATTAATTTTAAATCTTTTTCAATAGTAATTATTTGGAAATTAGAAATTAGAAATTGAAAATTCCTTGCCAGAGGCAAGGTGAGTTCCCCATGCCCCGGTCCGATTTCAATTACTGTATCACCTGGCTTTAATTCCAAAGCATCAATAATTTTCTTGATTTTGCTTTTGTTTATTAAAAAATGCTGCCCTAATTTTTTTGCCATACTTATTCTTTTTCCCTGATTCGGTATTGAAATGCTTCGGCTAAATTTTCACCTTTTACTTTTTCTGATTCTTCCAAATCGGCAATGGTTTGAGCGGTTTTAAGAATTCGATAATATCCGCGCGCCGAAACAAAAGAATTTTCCAGAATAT
>JAZGAA010000025.1:0-6903 GCA_036444215.1 Minisyncoccota bacterium | reverse complement strand
CACTATCTATATCCATATGAGACATCTGAGCCAAAAAAGCAACTTGAGAAAAGCGTGGCAGGAATCTTTTTTGTATTTTCATCCTGTCCTCTGGCTTATGGACTAAAGTGAAAATCCTGGAGTAATCATCGCCAGCTTCACTGAAATAATGCTCTGCTATTCTATCGTATTCATCATAAAGAACTGGGATTGTATCTCCGTCAGGAATAAAATCAATAACTCTTTTCGGTTCTTTATTAATTAATAATAATCTAATTAATTCTGTAGGAAGCAAATCCACTATTTCTTTTGACGATAAACCAGCTCCTTTTGAAGTAGACATTTTCTTACCAGCAATGTGAAAAAATTCATAAGGAATATTAAATGGCGGCTCATATTTAAAAACCTCTCTGCAAATTGCGTCTGCTATTTCCCTTGAGCCGCCCTTTGTTGAATGGTCTTTTCCAGCTCCCTCTATATCAACGTTAAATATTTTAAATTTAGCTGCCCATTCAACTTTCCACGGCAGTTTCGCATTTCCATTAAATGGCGATATTTTATTGCTGTGGCCGCATCCTTTTGCCCACTCAACCAGATTCTTTTCGCATATATATTCTACTTTTTCTCCGTCAAATGATATAACTTTTGTTGTTCCAATCTTCCCGCATTTTTCACAAACAACCTGCAATGGAAGCCAATTATTTTCTTTTATAGCTCCTGATATATGTTTGTAAATATCTCTAATCTTGTCGGCATTTTCTAAGGCCAGCTCAATTACCTCATTATATTTTCCTGATTTATATGAATCGCTTGAACGGTAATATTCAGCATCAAATCCAAGTTTTTTTATTACATTAATAAATTCTTGGGCAAAATATTCTGCGTAATTTTTTGCCTTATTATCAGGAGACGGAATACTGTAAAGAGGTTTTCCTATAAACGGACTAAATTTTTCAACATCCAAATATGCCGGCAAATCATCCATAGGATCAAAATCATTGATTTCATACAAAAATTTATTATTAATTTTCTGTTCGCTCAAAACTTCTGAAATAATGCCGTGAATGGCAACCCCTCTTAACGAACCAACATGAATTCTTCCGGAGGCTGTTTTTTCGTCGCGAATAATAAGAGGTTTTTTGGAATCTATTTTATCTTTGTATTTAATTTTAATTTCTTCAACTAACTTGTCTGCCCAAAACATATTTACGAAATTTTAACTATTTTACATTTCACGATGCCGCTAGGGGTCTGAACTTCAACCGTATCCCCTGTTCTTTTGTCTAAAAATGCTTTTCCCAGCGGCGATTCATTGGAAACTAAGCTATCTTCCGGTTTGGCTTCTTGGGAGCCGACGATTGTGTAGGTAAAACGCTTGCCCTCTCTTTTAACTTCAATAGTTGAACCGATATGAACAACCTCATTGCCGACTTTCTTCCTGATTATTGACGCGTTTCTTAATATGTTCTCCAATTCAAAAATCCGGCTCTCAACCCTTGCTTGAGCATCTTTGGCGTCTGAATATTCCGAATTCTCTGAAAGGTCGCCAAGCTCCTTGGCACGTTTTAATCTTTCGGCAATATCCAAACGCGCATCTTTTTTCATCCGTTCTAATTCGGTTTTTAATTCTTTGAGACGTTCTGGAGTTAAGTAATGCTTCATGGTAAAATTCCAAATTCCAAGCACCAAATTACAAATAAATTGCAAATTCCAATTACCTAAATCCTAAACACAACGGGTTTTGGTCATTAGAATTTTGGTCATTGGATATTATTTGGGATTTGGAATTTGTTATTTGTGATTTCTAATATTGTATTTTTTTGTTATAATCCACCATCTTATCTTGACAACTTCCCAAAGCATTTGAAAATAAGAAGTGATTTTTACCCGGGAAATTGGATTATTAACCCAGATAACCGGAATTTCTTTAATTTTATATCCAAATACTTTTGCTAAGGCCAGAGCTTCAACGTCAAATGCCCAACGGTCAATTTTGGTTAAGGGAAAAATTTTCTCTGCTGCTTCTTCAGTGAACGCCTTGAAGCCGCACTGAGTATCCCAAAATCCCGGCAAAAGCAAAATCTGTATAAATAAATTGCCGATATTGCCCAAAAATCTTTTATAAAACGGCTGGGGCGGAACTAATTTTGCTCCTTTAATGTCTCGCGAACCAATAACTACCTGATAGCCCTCTCCGCCTTTGGCGGATAAATGCGGTATCATCTTGTTAAATTGGTTAACTGAAGTAGCGTTATCAGCATCCATAAATAAACGAATATTGCCCTTAGCTTCCAGCATTCCCTGCCGCACCACCCAACCCTTGCCGTGATTCTCTTTATTATTAATCAATCGCAGATTTTTTATTAAATGAGAAAAACGCCTGACAATTTCCGGCGTAGCGTCTTTTGAGCCGTCATCAACAACGATAATTTCGTAAGAAAAATCCTCTTCTGAAAGATGTTTGTCAATATCAATCAAAGTAATCGGCAAACTTTTTGCTTCGTTATAAGCAGGTATAATGACTGATAAATAGGGTTTTTTCATACAAACATTATAACATTATAACATTACAATATTACAACTTCGTTAAAATCCTCGGTCCTTTTTTAGTAATCGCCACTGTGTGTTCAAAATGGGCTGATAAACTGCTGTCCGCAGTGACATAACTATTGTCTTTTCTTTTAATAATGCGACCGCTGCCAACAGCGGTCATCGGTTCAATTGCTAAAACCATTCCCGGCTTTAATTTGATTCCTTCACCTTTTTTTCCGAAATTATAAACTGTCGGCTCTTCATGAAGTTTAAAACCGATTCCATGTCCGGTTAATCCCTGAATTATTTTAAAACCGGCTTTCTCAACGCATTGGTTAATTGCCCAGCCGATATCTCCGAGATGGTTGTCTGGCTTTGCCTGTTTTATCGCCTGCTCAAGAGCTTTTTTGGTCGCCTTAATTAATAGTTTTGCTGTCTTGGACACCTTTCCAACCGCCACTGTCTTAGCGGCATCAGAATAAAAATTTTTATAAATCACTCCAAAATCAAATTTTAAAACATCGCCTGATTTCAATTGATAATTCAGAGGAAGGCCGTGAACAACAGTATCATTAATTGAAGCGCAAATACTTGCTGGATAAGGATGGCTGGCTCCTTCCGGCTGATAACCTAAAAATGCCGGCTGCCCGCCGTATTCTTCAATCAGCCGCCGCGCTAATTTGTCTAAATTTTCCAAACTTACCCCGACTTTAACTTCTTTTAGAACCTTGTCAAAAACTTTAGCCAAAATTCTGCCAGAATCAGCAATCATTTCAATTTCTTGAGGGGATTTTAATTTAATCATCTACGAATATATGAATAAACTCTTTGGTGAATTTTATAAGGCAGCGGAGTGCCGTCAATCTGCTTAACCCAATATCCTCTCTCTTTAAGTTTTTTAAAAATCGGCTTAGTTCGTTCTTGATATTCTTTTAATCTTGTTAAAATTATTTCTTTTTTATCATCAGTCCGATGCTTTAATTTTCCTCCACAGAAAGGACAATTATTCAATTTCTTTTTTTGAGCCATTATGGGAGTATGACAAATTAAGCAAGATAAACGAGAAATATTTCTTTTAATTGATTCTTTTGAGTGAATATTCAGCATAAAAATAAAAATATTTTTCTTTCCGTAATATTTTTCTAAAACTTTCATTAAACCAATTTGTTTGTTGTCGCCAAAAGTTTCAAAAAGAGTTCGTGGCGAGCCGCTAAAAACAACGCCCTGGTCTAAACTGGCTATTTTTTTGACTCTTTGACTAATCATTTTTAAAACCCACGAAGTTGTATTAAGTTTGCCGGATTCATTAAGTTCCCGCTCTTTTTGTATAATTTTATTTTTTTTAAATTTAAGGTCGTAAAGCATTGACCGAAGATATTGACCAGTGTCAAAATGAAAAATATCCAGCTTTTCAGCTATTAATTTAGCTTGAGTTCCTTTGCCAGAACCCGGCGAACCATACATTATAATTGCAATTCTCATAATTATATTTCTTCGTATTCTCTCATTACCAACTGCGAATTTATCTGCTTCATTGAATCCAAAGCCACTGAAACCACAATCAGGAGCGCGGCACCGCCGATTGTAAGTACGGCAACTCCGGTAAACATCCTGGTAATATTGGGCAAAATCGCTATTAAGCCCAAGAAAAGGGCCCCGAACAAAGTAATTCGGCTGATAATTTTTCCCAAAAATACCGAGGTTGATTCACCTGGCCGAATGCCGGCAATAAACCCGCCGGCCCGCTGAAGATTTTTTGAAATTTCTTTGGGATCAAAAGTGACTGCCGTATAAAAATAAGTAAAAACCATTACTAAACTGAAATAAACGGTTGTATAAAAATACTGGTTATTAAAAAACCGATTAACCAATTCGTTAAACTTTAAAGCGAAGTCCTGTGAAATTATTGAACTGATTTGAGCGGCAAACTGGGGAAAAAGCAGAATTGAAATGGCGAAAATAATCGGAATAACCCCGGCCTGATTAACTTTGAGTGGCAGATAACTGGAAACGCCGCCGTACATCTTCATCCCTCTTACCCGTTTGGCATAAGCAACCGGTATTTTTCTCTCGCCTTGATTGATAAAAACCACGCCGGCAATAACCAGAACAGCCACCACCAAAAAAGTGAGATAAGTGGACAAAACAGTCGGGTCATAAGAAATGATTGCTTCTCTGATAATGTTAGGAAGCCCGCTGACAATACCGGCAAAAATAATCAAGGAAATGCCATTGCCGATTTTTTGCTCGCTGATTAACTCTCCTAACCAGACCAAAATCATTGAACCGGCGGAAATAATCACTACGTTCCTTACGATGTCAAAAATTCCTAATTGAGGAATTACGTTTTGAGAAATCAACAAGTTTAAAAATCCGTAAGATTGAAGTCCGGCTAAAGGGACTGTTAAATAACGGGCATAACGGTTGAATTTTGCCCGGCCTGCTGCTCCTTCTTCGTAATATATCGCTTTAAGTTTCGGGAAAATCATTGTCAAAAGCTGCATTATAATAGTAGCGGTAATGTAAGGAGCAACTCCCAGCATTACAATTGATAAATTTGCCAAAGCGCCGCCGGAAAAAATATTAAGAAAGCCAAAAAGTTGGTTAGAGGCAAAAAATTCTTGTAATCGAGAAAGGTCAATTCCCGGGATAGGAACGGCGGCTAAAACCCGAAAACACAGCAACAAAAAAGCAACAATTAAAATCTTGTTGCGAAGATCTTTGATTTTAAATATCTGGAGAAGTTTGTGCATGTTTTACTTTTTTTGACGCTTCCAGCCCTTCAATCTGAAAAACTCTTCTTATTTTGCCGGTCTTCGGCCCTAAAATTTTTACGCGCTTATCAGATTTTCTAATTAAGCCCGCCTTTAACAAAACATCTCTATTAATTATACTGCCTTTAACTTTCTTTTCCAAGTCGCTAAAATTAACCACTATTGGTTTTGATTTAAGCGGTTTATTCCTAAAACCCCGCAGTTTCGGCAAGCGCTGAATCAAATCTCGCTCAGCTGGTCTAATTCTGTGACCGGCTCTAGACTTCTGACCCTTTATTCCCCGGCCGGAATAAGTACCTCTCTTGCCGCCTCTGCCTATTCGTTTCTTGTTTTTTGATTTAATTTTTGGTTTTAATTGATGTAACTGCATATTCGCTTCGCTTTAGCTTTTTCAAAGCCTCTATTGTTGCCAAAGCATTGGTTAATTTATTTTTCGTGCCGCCTAAACATTTCGCCGTTGCGTCTCTAATGCCGGCCAAAAGCAGTACCGCCCTTACCGCGCCTCCGGCTTTAAGACCGTGACCAATTTTAGCCGGTTTAATCATTACTTTAGCAGCGCTGTATTTTGCTTCAACCTCATGAGGAATAGTTCTGTCTTTAAGGTTGATGGTAATTATTTTTTTCTTGGCATCGGTCTTAGATTTATCAACCGCCTGAGCCACATCCAATCCCTTAGCCACCCCAACGCCAACTTTTCCTTTCTCATCGCCAATTACTATGGTAGCTCTGAAACGAAATCGTTTGCCGCCGGCAACAACCCGCGTTACCCGACGCATGTCAATAACTTTTTCCTTGTATTCACTTTTGGGTTTTAATTCTCTCATATTTTTAATCCCGCTTTTCGCGCTTCTTCAACTACTTTTTTTATTCTACCATGATATTTATATCCCCCTCTGTCAAAAACTACTTTTTTAATCTTTTTTTCAGCTGCTTTCTTAGCGATTAGATTGCCTAATAATTCGGTTAAATTTTGTTTTGTCGTTTGTCGTTTGTCGTTAGTTGTTAGTTCTTTTGTTGAAGCGCTTACTAAAGTTTTTCCTTTCTCATCATCAATTAACTGGACGTAGACACTTTGATGGCTCCTAAAAACCGAAAATCGCGGCTTTTTAGCAGTACCGTGTATCTTGGCTCGCGTTCGTTTCTTTCTCCTTAATTTTACTTTGTTTAATGTTTTTCTTGGATTCATATTATGTAGTGGTTCCAGCCACCTTCTTGCCGGCTTTTCTTCTAATTACTTCTCCCTGATATCTGATTCCTTTCCCCTTGTATGGTTCCGGCTTCTTGACGCTTCTAATTTTAGCAGCTATTCCCCCTACCAAGGCCTTGTCAATTCCAAAAACCTTAATGGTGTTTTTCTCGGTAGAAATTTTAATACCTTCCGGCGGACTTATTTTTATCGGGTGACTTAAATCAACATTAAGAACTAAATCATTTCCTTGCGTTTCAGCGCGATAACCGACCCCTTCAATTTCTAAAACTTTTGTAAATCCCTCGCTTACTCCTAAAACGGCATTTTGGACTAAAGAACGCACTGTTCCCCAATTAGCTCGCGCCTGCTTGGAAGTGTTTTGAGGAGTAAAAAAAATCTGATTATCCTTAATTTCTATTTTAATATAAG
>JAZGAA010000024.1:0-5251 GCA_036444215.1 Minisyncoccota bacterium | reverse complement strand
CACATTACTCTTGTAATTGCGATCCTCTTTTACGCTAATTCTTCTCCAAAACTAATAGAAGAAGCAAGTGAATCAATGAAATAAAAAAAGGGGGTTAATAGCCCCCTTTTTTTATTTACGAACACATCCCCCAGCTGCAGGACGGACATTTACGGCAGCCCTCTTGACTAACTAAAGGAATTTTACAATTGGGACAATTTTTAATTTCGTCATTTCCAGAGTTATTGTTTGATTCAGCCGGAGATAATTCTAAAGAATTTATTCCAGCCTGCGAACCAGATTCGTGATAAACAACCAAACCCTTAGTTTTTTCATCTTTTTTAACAATAGATAATCTTTGGATATCTTTGGGTTTCTTTTTGGTGCTGCCGCCAACCAAAACCTGAGTATGCAGGGATTTATCGCGATAAATAGTAATGCCTTTGCAGCCCAATTCATAAGCTAAAAGGTAAGCCCTTTTAATATCGTCAACCGTGGCTTCGGTCGGGAAATTATTGGTTTTTGAAATCGCTGAATCAACCCATTTTTGAAAAGTTGCCAAAACCCTAATATGATCAGAAGGCGCAACATCCATTGCGGTAACAAATATTTTTTTGTATTTTTCCGGAATATAAGCAATATGGCGGATACTGCCGTTAAAACGGGCAGTGTCCATAATTAAATCCTCGTCCATCAAGCCGGCTTTGCTCATTGCTTCTTCAAAAACCGGATCCACATAATAAAAACTGCCAATAGCCACGTTTTTTTCAAAAACCAAGCTATAAACCGGCTCAATGCCGGAAGATGTGCCTGCAAGCATAGAAATAGAGCCCGTCGGAGCAATAGTAGTTGTACCGGCATTTCTGATGCCGTATTTCTTAATCTTTTTAATTAATTCCAGCCAATTAAAATGCCAGGATTTTTTGTCTTTTGAACCGGAAAACGGAAGTTTGCCTTCTTTGTAAAACGACTTATTGAAATAGGGCAGCCGGCCGCGTTCTTTGGATAAATCCACCGAGGTTTCCTTTGAGTGATAATTGATAAATTCCATCAATTCTTCCATAAATTTCAGGCTTTTTTGAGAAGCGTACGGAATTTCCAATTCATAAAGCAAATCGCCCACTCCCATCACCCCAAGTCCAATCTTTCTGGTATTTAAGGTCATTTCTTCAATTTCTTTCAAAGGGTATTTATTAACATCAATTATATTGTCTAAAAAGCGGGTGGCGATTTTAACATCGCGTTCTAATTGCAGCCAGTCAAATCTGGGTTTTTTATCGCCGTTTTTCTTCAAATAAGCCCAGATATTAATGGAACCCAAATTACAGCTTTCAAATGGATACAGCGGGAGTTCGCTGCACGGATTTGTGCTTTCAATCGGCCCTAAAAATTTCAAAAACGGATTATATTCGTTAATTCGGTCAAAAAATAAAACTCCTGGCTCGGCTGATTCCCATGCCTGATAACTAATAATGTCAAAAAGTTGACGGCTGTTTATTTCTTTAACCGGCTTTTTGGTTCGCGGATTTATCAAATCGTATGTTTTGTTTTCTTTATAGGCCCTCCAGAATTCCGGCATAAGCATCACGGAGATATTAAAATTCTTTAGCGCCTTATTGCCTTCTTTGGCCTTAATAAATTTTTCAATGTCCGGGTGCGAACTGTTCAAAATTCCCATATTTGCTCCGCGACGCATAGCCCCTTGTTTTATTACGTCTGTCATTGTATCAAACATTGACATAAAACTAATCGGACCCGAAGACACACCGCTGGTTGTTTTGACAAAGTCGCCTTCGGGCCGCAAATGCGAAAAATTATAACCCACTCCGCCGCCGGCTTTAAAAATAATAGACGCGGATTTTAAGGCATCCATTATAGACTCTATAGAGTCCTCAATGCCTAAACTAAAACAAGCCGAACCCATTCCCAGATGGCTGCCAAAATTCGCTAAAGCCGGCGTGTTTGGTAAAAATCTGCGGCTAACCATCAAATTATAATAAGAATCGATTTCCTTTTCGTATTTTGAGAAATAATTTTTCTTTAATAAGTCCAAAAATTTAAGCCAAGAAACTTTGATTTGCCGATTCTTAGCAAAACGGTTATAAAGGCGGTGTAAAGCATCTAAATGGAATTGATTAAGTTTGTATTTGCCGATGGAAAACTTATCTTCAAATTTCTGCGGTTCAAATTCTTCAAAACGATGTTCAGTTCCTCCGCCGCGTTTTTTATAAATTTTAACGTCATAAAAAAGCGACGGGAGAACGGTATGAACAGCGACTCTTACAAAAAGCTCTTTCGGCGATTCAATAATTTTCCCATCCTCATCTTTTTTAAGATAACGGGAAGCTAAAACCCGCAGGGCATTGATGTCAAATTTTTTATCAACTTCGTCAATCTCGGTCTTATTAAGAATTTGTTTTTTCTCCTGACGAATTTCCGCCCGATGCTGACGGTATAAAATATATGCCTTGGCTATTCGGGGATGAACCTTTTCTATTAAAAACTGCTCAACCACATCCTGTACTTCTTCAACAGTCGGAATGGTTCCTTTTTTTATTTTCTTCTCAAGCCGTTTGACAACATCCTTGGAAAAATTGTTCGCCATTTTCCAATTCGGTTCCCCAACCGCAACAGAAGCCCTGTAGATGGCTTGGGTAATTTTTTCAATTTTAAACGGCGCTATGTGGCCGTTTCGTTTTCTAATTCTCCTAAACATCGTTTCTCGCCCGAATGAATCTCGAATTAAATCGAATTAAATTCGAATAACATTCGATTACATTCGTGGAAAATTCGAGCGCTATCGTCGTTTCTTTCTCCTTAAAAACGTCGGGATATCCCAAATATCGTCGGATTTTTTCTTGATTCCAACCTTGCTCTTATTTTTTACTTCTTTGTCTTTATCTTTTTCTTCCTTCTCCTGAGCTTCTTTTTCATCGTGAGCCCCGGACAAAAATGGGGGAGTGAATAAACCGCCCATATTATCATTTTTATTAAAAATACCGTCAAAACCAGTGGCAATAAGGGTCACTTTTAGCTTCCCTTTTCTGATTTTCCTGTCATTATAGGTGCCAAAAATTATCTTGGCCGTGGAATCAACGTTTTCGGAGATTAACTTGGCAATTTCGTTAATTTCATTCATTTTTAAATCCCGATGTCCGGAGATACTGAAAAGAACGCCTTTGGCGCCGTCAATGGAAGTTTCCAAAAGAGGCGAATTAATAGCTTGATTAGCGGCGTTAATGGCTCTCTCTTGGCCGCTGGCTATCCCAATACCGATAATTGCCGAACCGGCGTCTTCTATTACTGCTTTAACGTCGGCAAAATCTACATTAACAATACCCGGACTCATTATTATTTCAGCAATCCCCTTAACTGAATTGTTTAATATTTCATCAATTTTTTCAAAAGCTTTAATTAATGAAGTGTCTTTATCAATTAAAGAAAAAATTCTGTCATTAGGAATAGTAATTAAAGTATCAACTTTATCCTTAAGTTTCATTATGCCCTCCTGAGCAATTTGATTCCGTTGAGCTCCTTCAAAACTAAATGGCTTGGTAACAACGGCTATTGTTAAAATCCCCAATTCTCTGGCGAGTTCGGCAACAATCGGCGAAGCGCCGGTTCCGGTGCCGCCTCCAAAACCGGCAGTAATAAAAATCATATCCGCGCCTTTAAGAACGTTGGTAATTTCAGAACGACTTTCCTCGGCTGACTGACGACCTAAATCAGGATTCATTCCAGTGCCCAAACCTTTTGTTATATCCTCACCAATATGAATTTTCTTTTTAGCACGGCAATAACTAAGGTCTTGGATATCGGTATTAATGGCAATTAAATCAACTGCCCGCGGAAAATCATTGCTCATTCTTGAAATGGCATTATTACCAGCGCCGCCAACGCCAATAACTCTAATTTTAGCAATAGGGTATTTTTCGTTCTTCATGGTTTGAAATATCTCCACAAATTTTTAAATGAAAACTTCTTTATTGGAAACCAATCACTGTCTTTTATAAGTTGGTCGCTGCCCCAAAACAATAATCCAACTGCAGTGGCGAATTCCGGATCTTCAATTTGAGTACCGAACTCAGCATTGGTTAATTCTAAAATATTTGTTTCTGGAATGCCAATCTGAGCCGGCAACTTCAACTCCTGTTTTACTAACTCAACAATTCCCGGCATTTTAGCGCCGCTGCCGCATAAAACCGCTCCGGCCGGCAGCTGTCCCATTTTACCAATCAATTTTAACTCATCATTGATAAATTCAAAAATCTCAGCTAAGCGAACCTCAATAATTTCGGAAATAAATTTTTGACTCGGCGCTGCTTTAATATTCTCATCTATTTGTGAAAGGTCAACTCGTTCTTTACTGGGAACATCTTTAGCTAATGCACAACCGAAAGAAAGTTTTACGGTTTCCGCGGTTTTAATTGAACATTTTAATCCTATGGCTAAATCATTGGTAATATTGCTGGTGCCGACCGGAAAAACTGAAGCGTTCAAAAGTTTACCTTCTTCATAAACAGCCATTCCAGTAGTCCCAAAGCCGATATCTATTAAAACTACTCCTAAATCTTTTTGATTTTTTGTTAAAATCGAACGAGCAGCGGCCAAAGGACCATAAATTAAACCACCTAAACTGCCGCCGGTGGTTTCAATACATTTAATAAGATTTTTGATAACCGGAGTAAAAGCGTCAATAATTAAAGTATTTACTTCTAAACGAGTGCCAATCATTCCCAACGGCTCTCTAATATCACTAATGTTATCAATAACAAACTCGCGGGCCAGAGTATGAAGAATCATTCTGTTTGGCGACAAATTAATGGCCTGAGAGGCCTTCATTACTCTGTCAATATCATCCTGACTAATTTCACTGTCAGCCCTGGAAACAGCAATAATCCCCCGGGAATTATGAATTTTTACATTGCTTCCGCCAACGTTAATAAAAATATTTTTAAGAGCTGCTTTATTAAAACGTTTGAGCTCGGCTAAGGCCGAGTTTATTGAACGAGTGGCGTCTTCAGTGCTGATAATTTCGCCTTTACGAATTCCTTCCGAAGGTGTTTTAAAAACACCAGCCAAAGCTAATTTACCGTCTTTTCGCGCTTCGGCTATTAAGGTTTTAATTTGAGCTGAACCAATGTCTAAGGCAGTGATGTACATAACTACGAATTTTTAATTTCTAATTTTGAATTTTTAATCAATTTTTAATTTTCTAATGTTTTAAAATTAAAACATTTAAAATTCATTAAAAATTAGAAATTAATAATTA